>DATEXR010000172.1 GCA_035256765.1 Candidatus Deferrimicrobiaceae bacterium
CTCGTAGTGGTTCGTGCAGTTGCCGAAGCCGCACTCCTGCATCGCCTGGATCATCGCCAGGACCCTTTCCTTGGCTTCCACCCTTCCCTGGGGAAGGGCGGCCAGCTGCGAAACCTTGGCGCCCGTGAAGAGCATCGCCGCGCCGTTCGGGCAGGCCGCCACGCAGGCGCCGCATCCGATGCACTCGGCGGCGTCCATCGAGTATTCGGCATCGGGCTTGGGGATGGGGATCGCGTTGCCGTCGGGAGCGCCGCCGGTGTGGGTGGAGATGTACCCTCCCGCCTGGATGATCGTGTCGAGGGCGCCCCGGTCCACCAACAGGTCTTTCAGGATGGGGAACGCCCGGGCGCGCCACGGCTCGATGTAGATCGTGTCGCCGTCCTTGAACTTGCGCATGTGGAGCTGGCAGACGGTGGTCCGCTCCTGCCCGCCATGAGCCATGCCGTTGATGACCTGCGAGCAGACCCCGCAGATCCCCTCCCGGCAGTCGTGGTCGAAGACGATCGGCTCCTTTCCCTCCCGGATGAGGTCCTCGTTCACGACGTCGAGCATCTCGAGAAACGAGTGGTGCTCGGTGATGTTTCTGGCGGTGTAGGTTTCGAACCGGCCGGGTTCGTTCGGACCTTTCTGTCGCCAGACGATCAGCTTGAGGGTCATCGTTTTATGTTCGTTCTGTCCGCTCATTATTTATAGCTCCTTACCGCGAGTTTGACTTCCTTGAACTCCAGCGGTTCCTTGTGGAGTTCGGGCTCGCTGTCGACCCCCTTGAACTCCCACGCGGCCGAATAGCAGTAGTTTTTATCGTCGCGCTTCGCCTCTCCGTCCTCGTACTGGTATTCCACGCGGAAGTGGCCGCCGCACGACTCGTTGCGGTGGAGGGCGTCGCGGCAGAGCAGCTCGGCGAACTCGAGGAAGTCCGCCGTGCGTCCCGCGTTCTCCAGCTGCTGGTTGATCTCCCCGCCGTTGCCGGTCACCCTCAGGTTCCCCCAGAACTCCTCC
Source organism: Candidatus Deferrimicrobiaceae bacterium (assembly GCA_035256765.1). Lineage (NCBI taxonomy): Bacteria > Candidatus Deferrimicrobiota > Candidatus Deferrimicrobia > Candidatus Deferrimicrobiales > Candidatus Deferrimicrobiaceae > Candidatus Deferrimicrobiaceae bacterium. Next base: position 1,000 of record DATEXR010000172.1, read on the forward strand.
CGGATTGCGGGGATCTTCATGATGGCCTCGGTGAGCCCCTCCTTGCTGCGGCCCATCCCGACGTTGTTCCACATGAGGGTGCCGAGCTCGCGCATCAATTCCGTGACCGTCCGCCGGCCGTTGATGGAGAGGAGCTTCTTGGTTGAGGCCTTGACGTCCTCGATCGACTTCCGGCATTCCGCGTGGTCTTCCTTCGCCTTCCCCGGCTTGGTCTGTGCCAGGTAATGGGCGATGGTGTAGGGGATGACGAAGTACCCGTCGGCCAGGCCCTGCATGAGTGCGCTGGCGCCGAGTCGGTTCGCCCCGTGGACGGAGAAATTCGCCTCGCCCAGCACGAAGAGGCCCGGGATGTTGCTCATCAGGTTGTAGTCGACCCACAAACCGCCCATGGCGTAGTGGGGTGCCGGATAGATCCGCATCGGCACCTGGTAGCCGTTTTCTCCGGTGATTCGCTCGTACATCTCGAAGAGGTTTCCGTACCGCTCGCGGATCGTCTCCTCGCCGAGGCGGCCGATCGGGTCGCGGAAGTCGAGATAGACCCCTCGCCCGCCCGGGCCTACGCCGCGGCCTTCGTCGCACTGTTCCTTCGCCGCCCGGGAGGAGATGTCGCGGGGCGCCAGGTTCCCGAAGCTCGGGTATTTCCGCTCCAGGTAGTAGTCGCGGTCCTCCTCGGGGATCTCATGGGGTGGTCGTTTGTCGGTCTCCTTCTTGGGTACCCAGATCCGGCCGTCGTTTCGGAGCGACTCGGACATCAGGGTCAGCTTCGACTGATAGTCCCCCGACTGGGGGATGCAGGTGGGATGGATCTGGGTGTAGCAGGGGTTGGCGAAGAAGGCGCCTTTCTTGTAGGCCTTCCAGGCGGCGGTGACGCTGGCTCCCATCGCCATCGTGGAGAGGTAGAAGACGTTTGCGTAGCCGCCCGTGCACAAAAGGGCCGCGTCGCCCACATGGGTCCGGATCTCGCCGGTGACAAGGTCGCGGACCGTGATTCCCTTCGCCTCCCCGTCCACCACCACCAGGTCGAGCATCTCGGTCCGGGGGAACATCTTCACCGTCCCCGCCTTGATCTGGCGGGAGAGGGCCGAGTAGGCGCCCAGCAGGAGCTGCTGCCCCGTCTGCCCGCGTGCGTAGAAGGTCCGGGACACCTGGGCGCCGCCGAAGGAGCGGTTGTCCAGGTGGCCCCCGTAGTCGCGTGCGAAGGGCACCCCCTGGGCGACGCACTGATCGATGATGTTGCTGCTCACCTGGGCGAGCCGCCACACGTCCGCCTCGCGCGACCGGAAGTCGCCCCCCTTGACGGTGTCATAGAAGAGGCGGTAGATGCTGTCGCCGTCGTTCGGATAGTTCTTGGCGGCGTTGATCCCGCCCTGCGCCGCGATGCTGTGGGCGCGGCGTGGGCTGTCCTGGTAGCAGAAGGCCTCCACGTTGTACCCCAGCTCTCCCAGGGACGCCGCGGCGGAGGCGCCCGCCAGCCCCGTTCCGACCACCAGGATCTTGTACTTGCGCTTGTTCGCCGGGTTCACCAGCTTCATGTCGAAGCGGTGCTTGTCCCACGTCTTTTCGATCGGTCCTGTCGGACTTTTTCCGTCGAGGTTCACTGTGGACCCCCTATTTGGTCAAAAAACCGACGAGTATGAGGATGGGAATGGCGCTGTATCCCAGGAGGAACAGCGCCGAGAGCACCTTGCCGAGCGCGGTGAACCGCGGCAGGGTCCGCTCGTTGTTCCACCCGAGGGTCTGGAAGAAGCTCTGGATCCCGTGCTGCAGGTGAAGGAAGAGGACCACCATGGCTCCCACGTAGAGCAGGGCGATCGCCGTGTGGCGGAAGCTGGCGATGACCATGGAGTAGACGTCACCCGGCCGCTTGGCGACCGCCTCGGGAATGATGTCGGGCGTGACGCGGACGGTGAACTGCAGGAGGTGATAGACGATGAACCCGAGCAGGATGGCGCCCGTCCAGATCATCGTCTCGCCCGAGAAGGTGGCTTTGAGCTTCCGGTTGACGGCGTATTTGCCAGGGTTCGCCGCCCAGTTTTCGAGGGTCAACAGCACGCCGAAGATGAGGTGGATCCCGAGCATGGCCAGCATGAAGCCCCGGAACGCCCAGACCAGCGGCCCCAGGCTATGGAGCTTCTCGGCATAGGTGTTGAGCGCGTTCGGGCCGAAGAAGATGGTGGAGTTTCCCAGCAGATGGACGATGACGAAGAAGAGCATGAAAAGCCCGCTCACCGCCATCAGGATCTTTCTGCCTACGGTATGGGTGAGTATCTGCATGGCACCGTCCCTTTTTCGTGATTTTTCCGCTTGCATCGATTCCGGCGATTCGGGAACGCATCTCCGGCGGGAACCGGGGGCGCCCGCCCATCCCAGGTCGTCTTCATGCTCTTCTCCTTGGAGAATCGGGTTTTCCCGTCAATGGAAGGCCGCAAGTGATTGAATTCGACCCTTCGGTATTCTGTATACCGACAGAGCATAGGCCGAATGCGAGGACGATGTCAATCTTGTCCAGGCGCCGGATCCTGTTCATCCCCCCGCCGTCCGTCGTCAGAGGCGGGGGATGGTCCATTCGGGAAGGCGTTGACTCCCGGCTGGATCCCTGGTATGTTTCCCACATACCTAAATCCGACTAGACATGCCCCCCGACAACCGACGGCATTTTTCCTTCCGTGAGGGAGAAAATTTTTGCCCACGGGGGGGGAAGAGGTGACGATGAAAAAGATCTCACGCGTACTTCTGGCTGCGGCGTTCCTGTGGGTTTTTCTCGCGCTCCTCGCGACGGGCATGGCCAAAATCACGAGTACCGCAACCTCCCGCGGTTATTCCTGGGTCTCCAAGGAGAAACTTCGGTCGCTGGCCCAGTATCACGGGACGGAAGCCCTGAAGATCACGGAACTTGACGTTTCCATCTGGCGCGCCGGGGAGTGGATCCCCGTGCTGAAAAACAAGAAGATCTGATCCCTTCCGAATACCCCGTCCCGACCGCATCCCACTTCACGGGGAACCTTCCCCGCTCTTTTTCCCGAAAAACCGATTCTTGCCGCATCCGCCATGCCGGGAGCGGCCCTGCAGGGGGGCGCTCCCCCTGGGCGCTCCCCCTTTCCTTGGGGCGCCCCTGTTGGTACCATTGAGGATGGAAGCCGGCAGGTTTCCATCAAACGGAAAACCGAGAGGACAAGAACCCGGTGCGAACGAGGGGGGAGCGGATACCAGGTACGGCGATCGTGCTTCTTGTCGCGGCTCATCTTCTGATTCCGCACCTTGGATTCCTGCCGATCGCGGCGGCGGCGGGCCGGATCGTTCCGGCGGCGGACGGGGGGGGCGGGGAAACCGACGTCCCGCCCGACATCGGGCCGATCTACCCCGGCTGCGAGGCGGTCGCGAGGGGCGGGACGGAACTTTTCCGGTGTCTGACGGCAGCGGCGGGGGGGGGAAATTCCCTCGCCCAGGCCAATCTCGGGGCCGTCTACGAGAGGGGGGTCGGCGTCGCCCGGAACATGACGGAGGCGATGAACTGGTACCGCAAGGCGGCGGACCAGGGGAGCCCGGAAGGGCAGGCGAGCCTGGGGAGGGTGTACGCGTTCGATCTGCGGGAATATTCCGAGGCGTTGCACTGGTACCGCAAGGCGGCGGAGCAGGGGAACGCGAATGCCCAGTACGGGATCGGCGTACTCTACGCCAGCGGGCTCGGTGTGACGCGCGACTACGCGGAGGCGTTGCAATGGTACCGCAAGGCGGCGGAACAGGGCAATCCGAATGCGCAGCACAGTCTGGGGAGGGCGTACGCCTACGGTTTCCGGATGCCCCGGGACGAGAAAGAGGCGACGAAGTGGTACCGCCTGGCGGCGGAACAGGGGCATCGCGGGGCCTATGACTGGCTCGCGGAGGCGGCGAAACGGGGAGTGGCCGAGGCGCAGCATGCCCTGGGAACGATGTATGCCTCCGGACGGGGCGTGCCCCGCAGCGATCCGGAGGCGCTGAAATGGTTCCGGAAGGCGGCGGAAAACGGACATCGGGAATCGGAAATCACCCTCGGGACCCGTTATGCCAAGGGGATCGGGATGCCGCAGGACCCCGCCGAGGCGGCGAGGTGGTACAGGAAAGCGGCGGAGCAGGGGGATGTGGAGTCGCAGCACGACCTCGCGATGGCCTATCGGACCGGCGAGGGAGTCGCGCAGGACCACGCCGAGGCGGCGAAGTGGTTCCGCATGGCGGCGGAACAAGGGGATGTCGGGTCGCAATACTTGCTCGCCGGGATGTACGTCGACGGCCAGGGAGTTCCGCAGAACCAGGCCGAGGGGGCGAAATGGTTCCGGAAGGCCGCCGAGCAGGGGTATCTGGCGGCGCAGAGGGACCTCGGATGGATGTACGCGAGCGGCGAGGGGATCCCGCAGGACCACGCGGAAGCGGCAAAGTGGTTCCGGAAGGCCGCGGAACAGGGGGATGCAAAGGCGCAGAACAACCTCGGCGTGATGTACGCCCAGGGGTTGGGCGTTCCGCTGGATTACGCGGAGGCGGCGAAGTGGTTCCGGAAGGCGGCTGACCAGGGGGACGGAAAAGGAAGGGAGAACCTGGAAAGGGTCAAGTCTCTCCTCGAAAGCCAGCGGAAGTGACCGGCCATGATATCGGCCGGGGTTGGATCCTCGATGAAGCGCGGCGGGACTCCCCCGCCGCGGAAAGGAGACGGCCATGGCGGTACCCCTCGCGGTTCCTGCCGACCGGTTTGCCCGGACAAGCCTGCGTCTTCTTCCGATCCTTCTCGGCGGCTATCGGCCGCGTGACTTCGCCGTCCGTTTGTGGGACGGGACGATCTGGGGACCCGGGGAGGGGCAGCCGGCCCGGTTCACCCTCGTCCTCCGTCGCCCCGGGGCGTTCCGCAGGATGTTCCTCCCGCCGACGGAACTTTCCCTCGGCGATGCCTATATTCACGGCGACTACGATATCGAGGGGGATTTCGAGTCCGCCTTCTCGCTGGGAGACTACATCACCGGGATGCGCATGGGATCCGCCGATTGGATCCGCTGCGCCCCGAAGCTCATTGCGCTCCCTTCCGATGATCGTCCCCCTTCCGGGAGACGTGCGGTTCGATTGACGGGGCCGCGCCATTCCCGTGCCCGCGACCGGGAGGCCGTTCGATTCCACTACGAACTGTCCAATGATTTCTTCTCCCTCTGGCTGGACCGCCGGATGGTCTATTCGACCGCGTATTTTTCCGACCCGGGGGAGGATCTCGACACGGCGCAGGAGCGGAAGCTCGAATACATCTGCCGGAAGCTGCGCCTTCGTCCCGGCGAACGGCTGCTGGATATCGGATGCGGATGGGGAGGACTGGTCATCTATGCCGCGAAAACCCGCGACGTGAAGGCCGTCGGCATCACTCTCAGCCGGCCCCAGGCGGAACTGGCCGGACAGCGGATCCGCGAGGAAGGGCTGGAAGACCGGTGCCGCGTGGAGGTCATTGATTACCGTGAGGTCGAAGATCCGTCGGGGTATGACAAGATCGCCAGCATCGGGATGTTCGAACATGTCGGGGAGAGTCGCCTGGAGGAATATTTCGGCCGGGCGTGGCGACTGCTTCGCCCGGGGGGGGTGTTCCTGAACCACGGAATCACCTCGGGCGCGGGTGGTTCCACCCGCCGCGGCCCATCCTTCATCGACCGGTACGTTTTCCCGGACAGCGATCTTGTTCCCATCGCCACAACGCTGCGCGTCGCCGAGAGGTGCGGTTTCGAGGTCCGGGACGTGGAGAGCCTGCGCGAGCATTATATCCTCACGCTCCGGCATTGGGTTCGACGCCTGGAGGATAATTACGGGAGGGTGCGGCAGACCGTCGACGAGGTGATGTTCCGCACATGGCGGCTATACCTGTGGGGCTCTGCCTACTGGTTCCGGATTGGACGGAACAATGTCTATCAGGCGCTTCTGGTCAAGCCCGACGGGGGCAGAAGCGGGATGCCGTTGACCCGGACGGACTGGTATTCCTAGTGTGGGCGGGGACACTCCTCTCCCGCATCCCGGAGATGAATCAGGAGATGTCCCCGTATTTTTCTCCTTCGGCATCGACAATACGGCGACGCCGGCGCTCAGGTCCAGGCGTTGCTCGGCGGCAAACGTCCGCGACGGGATGAGACGGCGCCCGTCCTCGGCCGCCAGCCACGCGTCCACGGACCCGCTGTCCCAGAACGGAGTCAGCAGCCCCCTCGGGTCCACGGATCGAGGGTTTCCTCAAGAGCGAAACCGACCGGATCTTTCCCGTATAATTAGGGTAATCGGCGGGAGCAACCTTCGCAAGGAAGGGGTGCATTCCCCCCCGGCCCGATTCCGATCCGCGGAGGGCCGTTGTTGACGGAAGGAAAGCGATGCGTTACAAGGAAATATCCGCAATGGGAAAACCGAAAATTCCATCCCTCCCCCTGACTTCCGCGATTCTCGCGATTTTCCTTTTTTGCCCGACGGTTATCCCTGCGGGGGAAAAGGACCCCAAGCCCAGACAGCCGGCATGGGTGGAACCGGGCGTCGATCGGCCCGGCTCGGACTTCAAGATTCTTTGGCTTCGGGGGGGACCCGAAGCGTGTCTGGAAGCTTGCGCCCAGAATCCCCTCTGTAAATCCTATACGTATGTCCGGGAGGGGGTTGCGGGGCGTATGGAGGGGTGCTGGTTGAAAGATGACGTCCCCCCGCCCGTCGAGGACGGATGCTGCGTCTCCGGCATGAAGACGGGCGAGGCGGTTTCCCACGTCGTTCAAAAGCCCGTTCTTCCTCGTGTGGAGGCGCCGAAACCGCCCAAAAAACCCGAACCGCCACGCGAGAAGATTCCCGAAATCGGTAGCGGGAAGCGGGAAGCAGCGGGGATGAATTTCGCCGCCGCCATTCCCAGGACCGGCGATGCGGGGAGGGTCGTTCTTCCCGCCGCGCCCGCTCCTCCCGCGGCGGAGACCGGGGCGGGCAGGAGGGAGGCGGCGGGAATGGACTTTTCGGCGGCGCCGTTTCCGGCGACAGGCCGGTCGGTTGCATGGCGAGGCGCGGCGGAAGCTCCCGCGACAGGGACGGGCAGAAGGGGAATCGGGGGGGTCCACTATGAGGCCTCCCCCCCCTCCGGCAGGAAACCCGTCCCGGGGGTACAGAGGACCGGGGCGGGAACGAGGAAGATCACCGGGGTCGATATCACGGCGGTTCCGCCACCACGATAATGCAGGGAGGACCTATGAACCGAGCAGGCGTTACGGTAACAACCCTGATTACCACCCTCTTCCTCCTGTCCGCGTCCTTTATCGCGGCGGCCGAGGAGACGCGCGGGCCCACGGGACTTCCTTCCTACATCAAGTCGCCTTCGGACAGGCCTCCCCCGGCGGGGATCGAACCGGTGATCGTCGCGCCTGACCGCACGCCCAACGATCTGCTGGCCTCGATTTCCCGGAACGATTCGGTGCTGGTCATCAGCGGGAAGGTGAACCTGGGGGGGAGAGACTACTTCTACGCGTACCCGAAGTTCCGGGCGGGATCCCTGTACGGAGCGATGAAGGCGTGCCGGAAGGAGTACCTGATGAGGCCCCAGTACAAGGCCACGGAGTCGGTAGGGTACACCATGCTGGTGGTTCTCAAGGATACCGGGACGAATCCGGATTGCTGGGCCCAGTTCCGGAACCTGGGCGGGGTAGACGTAAGCTGCGATCAGATCCTGGTGAAGATTACGGAAAAGGACGAGCCCGTCGCATGGGACAACCCCGACTCCTCCTACTCCAACTCCTATGATCTCCGGTCGCTGAATCTTGGGCCCGTCGCTCCGAGGTGAGTCGAAGGCGGGGAACGCTATCCGCGATGCCGGACGGTGCACAAGCCGTCCCTACGGAAAGTGGTCGACGTCGAGAGGAAGTTTCCCTCGAACGCGCCCGACGATCTTCCCCCGATCCGGGTGATCGAGGAATGGACCTTTCCCGAATACGGAGAACGGATCGGACCCCGCCTGGTTGCGATGATGAAGAAAAACCCCGCGCCGATGGTCATACCGAAAGTCCTCCGGTCGTGGAACATTTTCCCGGATTAGAGAAAAGCGCGATCCGGGATACCGTTCCTCCGGGCGCTATGATTCTGTCTTGGGTTTTGTAATAAATAAATATAGATAGATAATTAGCAATACCACAATCAATATATAAGCAAATGATTGCTATCTATATGATAACATTCTGAACTATATTTCCATTAAGCGAATAAAAAGGAAATCATATGAAAATACAATAGGTTATGTCTGGGCGGGGCCGGTGATAACACGCAAGGATTATCCGGTTGGTTTTCTTGAATAATGTAGTATCTTGCAAAATAATTTCCTATCCATCATATTCTTCCGAAGGCGGTCTTGTCGTATAATAGGTCAAGCCGTAGCAACCTCCAAGATCTCCGGTAACCTCAACAGGAAAGGACGTGGATAGCGGATCCATTGCTTCTTCGCAGGACGCTATCAGCAGTTTTTTCGGCACCAGAGCCGTAACAGGGGAGCCAGCATGCGGGAGAGGAACGGATACAGGTACGTCATCAAGGTGTTCGAGGCCCAATGGGACCAGCATCATGATGAATCGGTCAAGCCGTTTTTCGAACAATTGAAGCGGGACACGGAAGAGACCTATGCACGAAAGAACGGTTATAAACAAAAACGCCCCGGACACGACGCCCTTTTCAGCTACACCGTATTCCAGAACGCGCAAGGGCTCAAAGACGCCCTGTCCCGGTACGACCCGGGTGTGGACAACCGGGCCAAGATCGCCTATATCGCTGCCCACGGGAAGCGGAAGTCGATCAGCGCGGTGAAGGATATCAGCAGGACCAAGCTCAAGAACATCGTCGCGCCCCTCACCAGCTATGACGGAATCTTTTTCGGCGCGTGCGACTTCGCGAACCGGGAGACGGCCCGCGTTCTCCTCGACGGTTCCCCTTATATCAAATGGATCGCCGGATACGAGAACTGGGTGCCGTGGCTGGAGGGAATGTTGTGCGACCTGATGTTCTTCCGCCTGCTTCTGAGCGGACGGTTCGTGCGGCCGCATACCAACGCGAGATGGACCCCGATCAGCCGGCCGGAAGATGTCGCCCAGAAAATGTACGAACTCCACCTCCCCACCCGCGACCTCCGGTTTACCATGTATTACCGGACGCGGGACGGGATAAGCTCCACCCTGGAGGAGCAGGTGGGGAAGGAGTGAGGGAGTTTTTTTACGCGAGAAAAACCCGATGAAATTTGCGATGAAATTTGCGTTGACAGAAACCCGGGAACTCTCTACGCTCATTCCACACAGCCGGATGAGGAACATATTCCGTTAACCGTTATGCTTTCCCCTCACGGAGGGGCCGGCATGCCGATTTTTTTCCCATGCACGACACTTCGCCTGGCGCCGCCTGAGGCCGGCTCCGCAAGATTCTTCACCGGAAACGCAAGGGCGGTTCTGTTTTTTCATCGCACCGCCGACCCCCGGGGATTTCGTCCAGGGCCATGCGGGAAACGGAGGGGGACCTGTCCTGCATCTTACGGGGAAAGGAGGTGATGCAGGGAGGAACAAAGGAAATCGGAAAGGGAAGATCGTTTGTCCGGAAAGGAACGGATCGAAACCAAACGTATGGAAGGGGATGGGAACATGAAAAAAGTCTTCATAGCGGGGATTGCCATTTTGCTCTGCCTCGGCCTGGCGGGTAGCGTCCTTGCCGAGAGCGCAACCAAAGACGAATGCATCGCGAAGACCAAGGAAGCGGCGAAGTTGATCAACGAGAAGGGGCTCGACGCCGGGATAGCGGAGATCAACAAGAAAGACGGCAAGTTCGTGTGGAAGGACTCCTATGTCTTTGTCGTGGACTTCGACGGGATGGTGCTTGCCCACCCGACTCTGGTCGGGAAGAACGTTATTGACATAAAGGACAAGGCGGAGGACCCGGCGAAGGCGAAATACCTCTTCAAAGAGTTCACTGAAACGGCCAAGAGCAAGGGGGAAGGCTGGGTCGGCTACATGTGGGCCAACCCCGGCGACCCGAAGCCCCGGAAGAAGATCAGCTATATTTTCCGTGTGCCTGGAAAGAACGTTTACACCGCCGCCGGGATCTGGGAGTAGACTCGGAGGAACAGGAATATACGAATAAAGGATGTGGCGGGGCCGGCTCACGGAGGCCGGCCTCGCCCATCCTCTGCGATACGTCCAGGTGTCTGATCGGAACGTGAAATCGTCGACGATAGGCCGCATTCCCCCCCTTCCGGTGCGAAATCCCAGGAAATTATTCCTATCTTGTTGTTCACTCCTGTCATTCATGGGGAATAATTATCCTTACCGTACTATCCCGAACGATGAGTCGAGTCGGGTTTCGGCGAACTCATCGCCCGGTTTCCCTCTGCGGCCGCCCGGGGATGGGGTTTGCCCCGCACGGACTAACCGGACCGCGGGAGAACCGGATCGACGAACCGGCCGGCGTCGACGTCGAACAGTCCCCTGTCCCCGATCTTCAGACGGGGGACCACCAGGAGACTCAGGAAAGACATCGTCATGAACGGCCGGTTCAGCCCGCAGCCGGCCTCACGGGTTTTCGCGTGGAGGAGGGAAAGTCGGGCACACACCTCTTCGGGACGCTCCGTACTCATCAATCCCCCGAGTTTCAGGGGAAGAAGGAGGGAGGAACCGGCTTCGGCGTAACAGAGCCCGCCGGATTCCCGGATGAGGGTGTTTGCCGCACCGGCCATATCCGCCGGATCGGCTCCGACGACGATGATGTTGTGGGAATCATGGGCGATGCTCGAGGCGATCGCCCCTTTTTTCAACCCGAAGCCCCGGACGAAACCCGTCATTACCGGGGCGTCGCGGTACCGGTTCACCACGGAAACGGGGAGAATGTCGCGGACCCGGTCGGGGGCCACACAGCCCTCCTCCACCTTCAGGGTGGCCGTTTCGCTGCCGGTGACGATCTCGTTCGGGATCAGATCGATCACGCGGGCGGTTACGGAGGGGCCCTGCGCCGGGACGGCGAAGTCGCCCGACCTCTTCGGCGTTACGGATATCGGATTGCCCCCCGGCGTCGGGCGTGCCGAGAAGGCGGGGCGCCCTCCCTCGGCGACCCGCCTGCCGCCGATATAGACCTCTTCGACGGAAAACCCGGAAAGATCGCGGACCTTGACGATGTCCGCCATGCGGCCGGGTTCGATGACTCCCAGGGGGAGGCGGTAGTGCCCTGCGGGGGTCATGGTCACGGCCCGGACGGCGCGAATCGGATCGATCCCGAGAAAGACGGCCCGGGCGAGCAGTCCGTCCAGATGGTTCCGGACGAGGTCGGGGGCGATCATGTCGTCGGAGACCAGGCAGAAATCGTGCTCTTTCGCGAAGGGGGCGAGGGCGGCGAGGTTTTTCGCCACCGACCCCTCCCGGACCAGGATGCGCATGCCGAGGGCGTGCTTCTCGAGGGCCTCACCGGCGCTCGTGCACTCGTGTTCGGTGGAGATCCCGAGGGCCACGTACCTTCGGAGGTCCTCCCCGGCGAGCATCGGACAATGGCCGTCGACCGGCTTCCCCGCGATTTTTGCCGCACGGATCTTCGCCAACACGTCGGGGTCGGAATTCACCGCCCCCCGGTAATTCATCACCTCGCCGAGAGCCACGACGTCTTTTTCCCGGAGCATCGCCTCCACGTCCGCGGGGCCGAGGAAACCCCCGCCGGTCTCGAACGAAGTGGCGGGGACGCAGGAAGGCGCGGTGAAAAAGACCCGGAGGGGAACCGTCGCGGCGTCCTCCCTCAGGAGGGAGATTCCGGCGATCCCCATGACGTTGGCGATTTCGTGCGGGTCGGTGATGACGGCGGTCGTCCCGTGCGGGACGACCGCCTCGGCGAAACGCGAGGGGCAGAGCAGGGAGGAATCGATGTGAATGTGGGCGTCGAGGAAGCCGGGAAGGAGGAATCCGGAAAAGGATCCGGCGAACGGTTCCACCTTCGTGATTCGGCCGTTTTCGTGGACCACCTTGCCGGGAAAGATTCTTCCCGCCGCCACGTCGACGATGTTCCCCTCGATCGCCCGGGCCACGCTCCGGTCACCCTCTGTCGGACTTTGGGTCTTTCCGCAACTGTGAGAAAATGACGTACTCGCACACGGCCCCTGGTATCAGGGTATCGCAAACCGGGGGAAAAATGCGAAGCCGGGAGGGGAGGGGAACACGATGATTCCGGAAAATCCGCCGGTTCTCATTCCCGAGAGAGAGGTCCGGCGTCGGGTCGAGGAGATGGCCCGTGAGGTGTCCGCGGATTACGAAGGCGTGGAGGACCTGATCCTGGTAGGCGTCCTGCGGGGGTGCTTCATCTTTCTCGCCGACCTCTCCCGGCTCCTCACCATTCCCAGACGGATCGATTTCATGGCTTTTGCCGCTTACGGGAATGACGCGTCACCGTCCGGAGCCGTGCGCCTCATCATGGATATGCGGACGAACATCGAGGGGAAGCACGTTCTGATCGTCGAGGACATCGTCGACACGGGGAATACGCTCGAATACCTCCTCCAGATCCTGCACGCGCGCAAGCCGGTCTCCCTGAAAACCTGCGCGCTGTTGCGGAAGCCCGCGCAACTCAAGAAGGACGTGAGGATCGATTATCTCGGGTTCGACATCCCCGATCGGTGGGTCGTGGGATACGGGCTGGACTACGCGGATCGGCATCGCGCGCTTCCCTACATCGGCGTCATCGAGGCGGATTGATTTCTTTGCTCGCCCCGGAGCAGACTCCTTCCTTCGGTACGGGAATCCGCTTTGACAATGGGGGGGAAACGGACAGATCAAGGAAAGGGGATTTCCCGATGCACGAGGAGGATCGGAAAGCGAACGGGGGGCCGAGGAAGGAGACATTCTCGGACCTGCTGGAAAGCAGCCTCGGGGAGCCGCCCGGGAGGGAACCCGGAGAAAAAGTGACGGCCAGGATCATCTCCATCACCTCGGAGTGGGTCTTTCTCGATCTGGGCGGGAAAGGGGAAGGGTGCCTGGAGAAAAAGGAGTTCCAGGACGAGTCGGGGGGGCTGACGGTAAAAGAAGGGGATACGATCCTGGCCTATTTCCTGTCCGCGGAAAACAACGAATTGCGATTCACCACGAAGATCGGAGGCGGCGCAGTCGGACGGGCGCAGCTGGAAGACGCGTGGCGAAGCGAAATCCCGGTGGAAGGAACCGTGGAGAGGGAGATCAAGGGCGGATTCGAGGTGCGGCTGGGGGG
>DATEXR010000173.1 GCA_035256765.1 Candidatus Deferrimicrobiaceae bacterium
CGCGCGGGGTTGCACGAGTCGTGGAACGTCACCTTGAGCAGATCGTTCTGCGACGGGTCGAGCTTGAGCTTGCCGTGCTTGATGAGGTCGGCCGTGAACTCGACGATGTGGATCATCTTGGTGGAACGGGCGTGCTCGAACCGGGTCCCGGTGATCGGGGAGGTCGGCACCTCGAGGAAGTCGGCGGGGCCGTTCATCGTGTCCATGTACTGGTGCAGGACCCGCCACATGTGGCCGCACTCCCCGCCCAGGATCCACTTGACGCCGAGCCGCTTGGCCTCGGCGTAGATCTTGGCGTTGAGCCGTTTGATCATCTCGTGCGAGGTGAACAGGCCGAAGTTCCCGCCCTCGGAGGCGTAGGTGCTCCACGTGTAGTTGAGGCCGATCTCGTGGAACAGCATCATGTAGCCCATGCAGGTGTAGGTGCCGGGGTCGGCGAGGAAGTCCCCCGAGGGCGTGACGAAGAGGACGTCAGCGCCCTTCTGGTTCAGGGGGATCTTCACGCGGATGCCGGTGGCCTCCTCGATGTCGTCCGCGAAAAAGGTGAGCGTGTCCTTGAGGCCGTGCGGCTGGATGCCCAGGTGATTTCCGGTCCGGAAACAGTTGGAGACGGGCTCGATGACCCAGTTGACGTTCAGGCCGAGGAGGTTGAGGAGCTCGCGGGCCATCATCGTAATCTCGGCGGTGTCGATGCCGTACGGACAGAAGACCGAGCAGCGCCGGCACTCGGTGCACTGGAAGAAGTAGTAGAACCATTCCTTGAGGACGGGGATGGTGAGCTCGCGCCCGCCGGCGATCCGCCCCAGGATCTTCCCCGCAGCCGTGAAGTCGTTCCGGTAGACCGATCGCAGGAGCTCGGCCCGGAGCACGGGCATGTTCTTGGGGTCGCCGCCGCCGATATAGAAATGGCACTTGTCGGCGCACGCGCCGCAGCGCACGCAGATGTCCATGAAGATCTTGAAGGAGCGGTACTTCTCGAGGCGTTCCTTGATCCCGGCGAGGATGATCTCCTTCCAGTTCTCGGGGAGCTTCCAGTCCTCGTCGGTCGGCGACCACTGGCGCGGGTTCGCGAGGCCGAGGTATTCGAGATGCTTCGGCTTGCCCGGGTAGATCCAGGTCCCCGGCCGGAAGTCGACCGGCGTGTCCATCCAACCGGTCTCGGGCGGCCGGTAGTCCAATGCAAGAAGGTCCTCGGGCTTGTAGTATTCCACCTCGTCGAATTTATGGGCCCCAGCCATCGATCTACTCCTTCTCCACCGGGATGCCGGCGGCCTTCATCTTGTCCCGGAAATCGTCCTCGTACTCCTCGTAGGTGTGCACATGGACGGGGGCGTTCCAGGGGTTGATGTGCCGCACCATCCGGTTGTTGTTGGCGAGGTTCCGCGTGGGGCTCAGGAACACGCCGCCCGAGTGCATGAGCTTGCTGAACGGGAAGTAGGCGAGGAGCGTGGCCACCAGCGTGAGGTGCAGGAAGAAGAACCAGTGGATCCCCTTCGGGATCACGGGATGGAAGCTCACGAGCCCCATCCCGAGCTCCTTGACGTTCACGATGTCCGTACGGACGAAGTGCCGCAGCAGCACGCCCGTGCCCGCGATGCCGATGAGGAGGAACAGCGGGAAGTAGTCCGAGGCGAGCGAGAGGTACCGGAGCTGCGGCGTCCATAAGCGCCGGGCGAACAGGAACGCCAAGGCTGCCAAAAAGAAGAGGTTCGACGCCATGACCGGCGGGACTCCGACCTGGAAGAAGCCATCCACGGACTGTAACAGGCTCACGGCATACGGGACCGGCTCGGTGAAGAAGCGGAGGTGGCGCACGAAGATGACCAGGAAGCTGTAATGGAACGCGAGCGCGCCGATCCAGAGCCATATCCCCGGCCCGTAGACCACCTTCGACCCCTCCTCGTGCCGCTCCATCTTCATGTCCCGGAAGAGCGACCGGAAGCACAGGACCTCGAGCGCCAGCCGGCCGATCACGCCGGTCGTGTCGTGCGGGTTATCGAGCCGGTCGGGCCGGATCCAATCCAGCGACTTCTGCTGCCCGCAGGTCGTGGGGATCCGGAAGGGGACCGGCGACTTCGCCCAACCCACGATGCGGTAAATGAAGCCGATCAGGAACGTGGCGATGGCGGCGTACGGCAGGATGGTCCCGAAGAGGAACCTCGCGTCCAGGACTCCGGTCCCCACATAGGCCGCCAGCATGACCGCCAGCACCGCGACCAGGGATAGGAAGACGTTCATCGGACACTCACCTCACTTGGGGAGGACCGTGTCGATCGGGCCGTCCTTCTGTTCCGGATCGACCTCCGGATCGCCGTAACGGATCTTCGACATCTTGCTCAGCGTCGAAACCCGACCCTTGATCTCGTTGACACGGATCTCCGCGATCTTTTTCTGGTAGCCCGCGTAGACGTCGAACGCACACGCCGCCATCCGGTCGATCCTGGACTCGAAGACGATGAGGTCCCTGAGCGCTGCCGTGTCCGTAAGTTCCCCGGCGAGCGCGTCCCGGATGACGCCCTTGAGCGCGAAGAGGAACCAGATCGCCTGGGAAGGGGGGAAGCCCTGGACGCACCGCACCTGGAGGATGCGGTCGAGATGGGGCACGAACTCGCCGGGCGGCGCGTCCGCGACGAGGGCGTCGAACAGCCCCTCGATGCCGGCGGTGGTGGCGGACCCCACGGGGTTGGCGAAGGAGTTCTTCTCCTTCCCGTAGAACGCCACTACGTCCGCGGGGTAGATCTGGAGCGCGGCCTGAACCCACCCGCGCACGATCCCACCCCTTTTCTGCCTGAGCAGGGTCTCCAAACCAGCGG
>DATEXR010000174.1 GCA_035256765.1 Candidatus Deferrimicrobiaceae bacterium
ACAGGCATGCCTACTGCGTTGCGCTCGGTCGGGCTCCTCGACGTAGTGTCCACTACGTCTCCGGGGCCCTCGGTCGCGCGCCTTGTATCCACGCCCGTCTCCACCGCCTCGCGACGAACCCTGGTGAGAAATGCGGGCTAAGGAAATAACCGGGAGCGGACAGGGAGGAGCGTTTGAAGAGGGTCAATCCTGACGGACTGGATCTGAAAGATCGGGTGATCCACATCAGCCGGGTCGCCAAGGTGGTCAAGGGAGGGCGAAGGTTTTCCTTCAGCGCGGTCGTTGTGGTCGGAGACGGCAACGGGCACGTCGGCTCGGGGCTGGGGAAGGCGAACGAGGTGCCCGAGGCGATCCGGAAGGCGGTTCAGAACGCAAAGAGGGATCTCCTCCGGGTGCCGGTGGTCAACGGGACGATTCCCTTCGAGGTCACCGGGAAATTCGGCGCCAGCCAGGTCATCATGCGGCCCGCGTCTCCCGGAACGGGGGTGATCGCGGGAAGCGGCGTCCGGGCGGTGATCGAGTCCTCGGGGATCACGAACATCCTGACCAAATCGCTCGGGAGCAACAATCCCCACAACCTGGTGAAGGCGGCCATGGACGGCCTCGCCCAGCTCAAGACCCCGGAACAGATCCAGGAGATGCGCGGGCAGAAGGAAAACGGGGTGCCGGCATGAGCGGCGAATTGCGCATAACCCTTGTCCGCGGACTGAGCGGACGGCCGGACTCTGTGCGGCGCGTCGTGAAGGGACTGGGGCTCACGCGGGTGAACCGCTCCGTGACCAGGAAAAATACCCCCGAAATACGGGGGATGGTGGAAAAGATCAAGTTTCTCCTCCACGTCGAGGAGGAGGGAGAATCGCGATGAAACATTCCGATTGGAAACCGGCCAAGGGGGCGAAAACCGGCAGCAAGCGTGTCGGGAGGGGAAAAGGCTCGGGCTGGGGAAGAACGGCGGGGCGCGGGGAGAAGGGGCTGCGCGCGCGGAGCGGCGGGGGAACGCCGCCCGGCTACGAAGGCGGCCAGATGCCTCTGCAGCGCAGAATCCCGAAGCGGGGGTTCCGCAACGTGTTCCGGAAGGAGTACTCCATCGTCAATGTGAAGGACCTCAACCGGTTCGACGCCGGGTCGGTCGTGGACGTCGACGCGCTGCGCGCGGCAGGGATCGTGAAAAACGTCAGGGACGGGGTCAAACTGCTCGGGCTAGGGGATGTCACGCGCGCCGTGACGGTCAAGGTCGACAAGGCGAGCAAGGAAGCCGCAAGGAAAGTCGCCGCCGCCGGCGGGATCCTGGAGGTGTCGCCCTCTTGCTGAACGCTTTCCAGAACATCACCAAGGTGCCGGAGCTGAAAAAGCGCCTCCTCGTGACCGCCATGTTCCTTACGGTCTATCGGATCGGCGTGTACATCCCGACTCCGGGAATCGACACCCAGGCTCTCACCGCCCTGTTCGCAAGCCAGTCCGGAACCCTTTTCGGGCTGATCGACATGTTTTCGGGGGGGGCGGTCAGCCGGTTCTCGATCTTCACGCTGGGGATCATGCCGTACATCAGCGCGTCGATCATCCTCCAGCTGTTGACCGTAGTCATACCGCAGCTGGAGAAGCTCTCGAAAGAGGGGGAACTCGGCCGGCGAAAGATCACCCAGTACACCCGGTACGGGACGATCGTCCTTTCGATCATCCAGGGGTTCGGGATCGCCGTGGGGATCGAGAATGTCGCCGGGATCGGGCAAGCCGGGTCCGTCGTGTACCAGCCGGGATGGTCGTTCCGTCTCATGACCGTCCTCACCCTGACGTCGGGGACGGCGTTCCTCATGTGGCTGGGGGAACAGATCACCGAAAGGGGGATCGGGAACGGAATCTCCCTCATCATCTTCGCGGGCATCGTCGCCCGGTTTCCCAGCGGCCTCGTCCGGACGTTCACGCTGATCCGCACGGGGGAAATGAGCCTCTTCGTCGGCCTGTTGATCCTCGTGGTCATGGTGGCCGTCGTCGCGATCATCATCTACTTCGAGCGGGCGCACCGGCGGATCCCCGTCCAGTACGCCAGGCGCATCGTGGGGCGGCGGGTCTACGGCGGGCAGAGCACCCATCTCCCGCTGAAAGTGAACACCGCCGGGGTCATTCCCCCGATCTTCGCTTCCTCGATCCTGCTCTTTCCGGCCACGCTGGCGAACTTCATCAAGCACCCGGTGACGCAGAAGATATCCCAGGCGCTCACCCCCGGGAACCTTGCGTACGAGACCCTGTATGTGGCGTTCATCATCTTCTTCTGTTATTTCTACACGGCGGTGACCTTCAACCCGGTCGACGTCGCGGACAACATGAAGAAATACGGCGGCTTCGTCCCCGGAATCCGCCCCGGGAAAAAGACCGCGGAGTACATCGACCGCATCCTGACGCGAATCACCCTGGGCGGCGCGCTGTATGTCTCGGCCATCTGCGTTCTGCCCAGCATTCTCATCAGTCGATTCAACGTCCCGTTCTATTTCGGGGGAACCGGGCTCCTCATCGTGGTCGGCGTGGCCATGGACACGATCCAGCAGATCGAATCGCACCTGATCACCCGCCATTACGAGGGGTTCCTCAAGAAGGGACAAATGAAGGGGAGGAGGGGATAGCCAATGAAGGGGATCATCCTGTTGGGAGCGCCCGGGTCCGGGAAGGGAACGCAGGCGAAGAAGCTCTCCGCGTCCTATTCCATTCCCCAGGTCTCGACGGGGGACATGCTCCGCGAGGCCGTGAAAAACGGCACCGAGATGGGACGAAAGGCGAAGGCGTACATGGACCAGGGCGGCCTGGTTCCCGATGAGGTCGTCATCGGAATCGTCAAGGACCGGCTCCGGGAAAAGGATTGCGAAAAGGGGTTCATCCTGGACGGGTTTCCCCGGACGATCCCCCAGGCGCAGGCGCTCGACCGCGTCGTGAAGGAACTGGGCAAGGAGATCACGAGCGTCCTCTCTCTCGAGGTGGACGAGGGCGAGATCATGGAGCGTCTCTGCGGGAGGCGGACCTGCTCCGGATGCGGGGCCATGTACCATGTCCGGTTCAACCCTCCGAAAGCGGAAGGAAAATGCGACAAGTGCGGGGGATCTCTCTCCCAGCGGGAGGACGACAAGGAGGAGACGATCCGGACCCGGCTGGTGAACTACAAGAAGTCCACGGAGCCCCTGATCGAGTACTACCGCGGGACCGGGAAGATCCGGACCGTCAGGGCTTCGGGAGAAATCGACGCGATCTTTCAAAACATTTTGAAGATATTGCAATAAGCGATGATCATCATCAAATCGCCTCAGGAGATCGAGGCGATGCGCCGTGCAGGCGCCATTGCCGGTCGGTTCTTTGAAGAAGTGAAGAGGCACGTGAGGTCGGGAGTCGCGACGCTTCATCTCGAGGAGATCGCGGAGGAATTCGTAGCGAAACACGGGGTGAAGGGGGCGTTCAAGGGATACCTCGGGTACCCCGCCAACCTTTGCACCTCCATCAACGAGGAGGTGGTCCACGGGATTCCGTCCGGGACCCGGGTGCTTCGCGATGGGGACATCGTGAGCATCGATTTCGGGGTGGTGCTGGACGGGTTTTACGGGGATGCGGCCCGGACCTTCGCCGTCGGGGAGATTTCGATCGGGTCCGAAAAGCTTCTCTCGACGACCGAACGGGCGCTCGAAAAGGCCATCGCGGTCTCCCTGCCGGGAAACCGGCTGGGGGATATCTCGAGTGCCGTCCAGGAGGAGGCGGAAGGCGCGGGGTTCTCCGTCGTTCGGGATTTCGTCGGTCACGGGATCGGAAGAGCCCTCCACGAGGAACCGCAGGTCCCCAATTTCGGTACTCCGGGGACCGGCCCGAAACTCATGCCGGGAATGGTCCTGGCCATCGAGCCCATGGTCAACGAGGGGGGATTCCCGGTCGAGGTTCTTCCGGACGGGTGGACGGTGGTGACGAGGGATCGGAAGAGGTCAGCGCACTTTGAACACATGGTGGCCATCACGGAGGAAGGGAGCCGGATCCTGAGTCTCCCCTGACGTGGAGAGGGAAACGGAGAAAAGGAGAACATGCCGAAGGAAGAAGCGATCGAGGTCGAGGGGACGGTCATCGAGCCACTCCCCAACGCCATGTTTCGGGTGGAGCTGGACAACAAGATGAAAGTGCTCGCCCACATATCGGGAAAGATGCGGATGCATTTCATCAAGATCTTGCCGGGCGACCGCGTCACGGTGCAGCTGACGCCGTACGACCTGACGCGGGGCCGGATCGTATACAGAACGAAGTAGGAGAGGGACGCGATGAAAGTCAGGCCGTCGGTCAGGAAGGTATGCGCGAAATGCAAGGTGATACGCCGGAAAGGCGTCGTTCGCGTCATTTGCGAAAACCCGAAACACAAGCAGCGACAGGGGTAAAACGGGATCGACCCGGGAGGGTCGGGAGGAGGCACGTTTGGCACGGATAGCCGGAGTCGACATTCCGAAGACCAAGAAGATCGGGACGGCGCTAACCTATATCTACGGGATCGGTGCGACGGCGGCCCTGAGGATTCTGACGGAGGCGCGGGTATCCCCCGACACGAGGACGAATACCCTGACGGAGGACCAGATCGCGCGCATCCGGGACGTCATCGACGCCCATTACCACGTGGAAGGGGACCTGCGCAAGGAAGTCTCGATGAACATCAAGCGCTTGATGGATCTCGGGTCGTACCGGGGACTGCGGCACCGCAAGGGGCTGCCGGCGAGGGGGCAGCGCACCCACACCAACGCCCGGACAAGGAAAGGACCCCGCAAGGGCGCGGTGGCAAGAAAGAAGGAACCGGCGAAAAAATAGAGGGGACGGGATATCCCCCACCCGCGGGATGCGGGAATTCGGAGGCACGATGGCAACGCCGAGGAAAAAAGGAAAGAAGAAAGTACGCAAGAACGTCCCCGTGGGCGTGGCCCACATCAAGGCGACGTTCAACAACACGATCATCACGATCACCGATCTGGACGGCAACGCCCTGGCCTGGTGCAGTTCCGGGTCCAAAGGGTTCAAGGGATCCAGGAAGAGCACCCCATTCGCGGCGACCGTCGCCGCGGAGGAAGTCGCGAAAAAGGCGATGGAGTACGGGGTCAATTCCCTGACGGTCTACATCAAGGGTCCCGGCTCGGGAAGGGAGGCGGCCTTGCGGACCTTGCAGGCCGCAGGCCTCAAGATCAACTACATCCGCGATGTCACCCCCATTCCGCACAACGGCTGCCGTCCCCCGAAACGGCGAAGGGTGTGAAAGAAGCAAACCGGGATCACAGGAGGAATTTCTTTGGCCAGGTATCGTGAAGCAGTTTGCCGTCTTTGCCGACGCGAAGGAATGGAGTTGTACCTGAAGGGGGACCGTTGCTTTACCGACAAATGCGCCTTCAAGCGCAGAGGATATCCTCCCGGGCAGCACGGGCAGCGCCGTCCCAAGCATAGCGACTACGGGGTCCAGCTCCGGGAGAAGCAGAAGGCGAGGCGAATCTACGGCCTTCTGGAGAAGCAGTTCCACAACTACTTCGAGAAGGCGGACCGGATGAAAGGGAAGACCGGCGACAACCTCCTGATCCTTCTCGAGAGGCGCCTGGACAACGTGGTGTACAAACTCGGGTTTGCCGTGACGCGCCGCGAGAGCCGGCAGCTGGTCCGGCACGGCCACTTTCTCGTGGAGGGACGAAGGGTCGACATTCCCTCGTACAGCGTCCGTTCCGGCGAGGTGGTCGAAATGCGGGAGCGAAGCAGGAAGAACCTGTCCGTCAACGAGGCCCTGGACGCCGTGGTACGGAAGGGCATTCCGGCCTGGCTGGAACTGGACCGGGAAAAATTTCGCGGCAGCGTCAAGATGCTCCCCTCACGGGCGGATATCACCGAGCCGATCCAGGAACAGCTGATCGTAGAACTTTATTCGAAGTAGACTTTCCCTACAGGAGAAGGGGGTAGCATGTTCCAGCGAAATTGGAAACAACTGATCCGGCCGCGCCGCATCGACGTGGCCACGGACACGGCAACGGGGTATTACGGGAAATTCATCGCAGAGCCTCTCGAAAGAGGGTTCGGGACCACGCTCGGAAACGCTCTCCGCAGGGTTCTTCTCTCCTCGCTCCAGGGGACCGCGATCACATCGGTCCGGGTCGAGAACGTGCAGCACGAATATTCCACGATGGTCGGCGTCGTCGAGGATGTCACCGACATTGTTCTGAATCTCAAGGAAATCCGGCTGAGGATGCACTCGCCCGAGCCGCGGGTCATTACCCTTTCGGCAAAAGGACCAAAACGCGTAAACGCCTCCCACATCCAGGCCGACCCGATGGTGGAGATCCTGAACAGGGAGCACCACATCGCGGAGTTGTCCGAGAATGCCTCCCTGAAGATGGAAATGACCGTTCGCATGGGAAAGGGATACGTTCCCGCAGAAAGGAATCTCGAGGAGGGGGCCCCGATCGGAACGATCCCGATCGACGCCATCTTCTCCCCCGTGAAGAGGGTGAATTTCACGGTCACGAACGCCCGGGTCGGGCAGCAGACCGATTACGACCGCCTGATCCTGGAAGTATGGACCGACGGGGCCATCCTTCCCGCGGACGCCGTCGCGTACGCGGCGAAGATCCTGAAGGACCAGCTGACCGTGTTCATCAATTTCGACGAGGAAGTGGAAATGCCCGAGGAAGTTGCGATTCTCGAGGAGGGGGCCGTCAACGAGAACCTGTACAAGCCGGTCGAGGAGCTCGAACTTTCGGTCCGGGCGTATAACTGCCTGAAAAACGCCGATATCAAGTACATCGGCGAACTGGTGCAGAGATCCGAACAGGAGATGCTCAAGACGAAAAACTTCGGGAAGAAGAGCCTGAACGAAATCAAGGATGTCCTGCACGAGATGGGTCTTTCCCTCGGGATGAAAGTGGAAGGGTTCACGCCGGAGAGGTACGCGCCCCCCCGGGAAGAAGACTGACGAAAATGACGAACCGCGAGGACGAATCATGCGACACGCCATAGCCCACAGGAAACTCGGGCGGAACCCCGGCCATCGGAAAGCCTTGTTGCGCAACATGATGAATGCGCTCGTGCGGTCGGAACGGATCGAGACGACGGTTGCCAAGGCGAAGGAGGTACGCAGGCTGGCGGATCGCCTGATCACGCTCGGGAAAAAGGACACCACGCACGCGAGAAGGCGGACGTTTTCCCTGCTCAGCGACAAGGAGAACACGGAGAAGATCTTCTCCGGCCTCGCGGCACGATTCGCGGGACGCGAAGGAGGATACACCCGGATCGTGAGGACGGGGTATCGGGCAGGCGACGGTTCCGAACTGGCGATCCTCGAGTATCTCCCCGCGGAGGAGAAGAAGGCGAAGACGAAAAAAGGGAAGACAAAGAAAGCGGCGGCGGCGAAGGCGAAACCGGCGGAAGAATCGGCCAAAAAAAGAAAGCCGGTTCGCACGACGGGAAAGGCGGCCGGAAAGAACCCCCCGACCCTCCGGGGCAAGAAGGCAGGGGACGAAGGGGAGAAGAAGAAAACGACGAAAAGGAAAAAGGCGAAGGAAGGGTCCGGATAACGGAACCATCCTCCGATCGCCGGGGAGCGGAAAGAATCGGGAAGCGGCCCTTCAGGGGCCGCTTTTTTTTCCTCCGGGGGTTCGGGAGGAAGAATCCGCTTGACGGGTCGGGGAGTCCCCTATAACATGATAATGAATTGCAAATTCATTTTGGAGCATTTCCCCTCCCTTTGGAAACCCTTCTGCAGCGCATAAACTCCGAAATCGCGGCGATCGGAGGGAAACGAAGCAAAAGCCGGGCACGGGTGATCGAGGTCTTCTTCCGGACGGGAACGCATGTGACCGTGGAAGAGCTCACCCATGCCGTCCGGAAGCGGAACCGTTCCGTCGGATCCGCGACCGTCTACCGCACGGTGAAACTTCTCGCAAGACTCGGCTATGCGAAAGAGCTCGATTTCGGGGACGGGCTCAAGAGGTACGAGAGCAATCTCGTGGCGCACCATGACCACCTGGTATGCCAGGAATGCGGAGTGGTCTCCGAGTTCAAGGAACCGCGGATCGAAACCCTTCAGGAACAGGTGGCGAAAGAACACGGTTTCCTGCCCACGATGCACAGACTGGACATCTACGGATATTGCCGCCAATGCGCGCCGGGGAATGGAAGAACGGGGGGCCGATGAGAAAATCGCTTGTTGTTCCCCCTAAGGTTGCGGGAAAAGTCATCCTGGTCGGGAACCCCAACGTGGGGAAAAGCGTGATCTTCGGGCACCTGACGGGCAGGTACGTAACCGTTTCCAACTATCCGGGGACCACGGTCGAGGTGTCGAGGGGGAAGACCCGGGAACGCGGAAAGTCCCTGGAGGTCATCGATACCCCCGGGGTGTATTCGCTGTTGCCCATGTCCGAGGACGAGCGGGTGACAAGGGACATCCTGATGAGGGAACCCGGGGCCGTCGTCCTGCAGGTGTGCGACGCCAAGAACATGCGCCGGTCCCTTTTGATCACGATCCAGCTCGCGGAGATGGGGGTCCCCCTCGTGATCGACGTGAACATGGCGGACGAGGCGCGCAATCGAGGGGTCATGCCGAAACTGGAGGGACTGGAAGGAAGATTCGGCGTGCCGGCCGTGCCCACCGTCGCCGTCCGGAAGAAGGGGGTCGACCGGATCAAGCCGCTTCTGGAGAACGCTTCCCCTTCCTCCTTCCGTCTCGATTACGGGGGATCGAACGAGCGCGCCATCTCCCGGATCGAGCTCCTCCTGCCGGATGCGACACCGGTCGGCAAACGCTCCCTCGCCATCATGCTTCTTTGCGGGGACGACTCCCTGGCGCCGTGGCTCGCGGAAAATGTTTCCGCGGAAGAAATCCGGGAAATGAACGCCGTGCGGAACCGCCTTGTGGAGGAAACCGGGGAGGACATCTCCTACCGGATCAACCAGGCCCGTCTCGCCTGGATCGATTCTTTCCTCTCCGAACTGGGGGAGGAACCGGGCGCGAGGCAGGGAAGGGACTGGGCGCACATGTTCGGGACATACTCCATGCACCCCCTTTTCGGCATTCCGATCCTTTTCCTCGTCCTGGTTCTGGCGTACGAGTTCGTCGGAGTCTTCGGGGCGGGCTTCCTCGTAGACCTTTTGGAAGGGGGCCTGTTCGGGAAATGGGTCGTGCCCGCGACCGCCTGGGCGGTGGAGAGGACGATCCCCTGGGCGATTCTCCGGGACTTGCTCGTGGGACCCTACGGGATCATCTCCATGGCGCTCTCCTACGCGATCGCCATCGTTCTGCCGATCGTGGGGACATTCTTCCTCGGGTTCGGGATCCTGGAAGACTCCGGCTACCTGCCCCGCCTCGCGGTCATGGTGGACCGGATCTTCAAAAAGATCGGCTGCAACGGCAAGGCGGTCCTCCCCATGATCCTGGGGCTCGGCTGCGACACGATGGCCACGCTTACGACCCGGATCCTGGAGACCCGGAAGGAACGACTGATCGTGACCCTTCTTCTCGCTCTCGGCATCCCGTGCTCCGCCCAGCTCGGAGTCATTCTCGGGATGCTCTCGGACATCGGGCCCGTCGCGACCGTGACGTGGGTGGGGATCATCGTGGGGGTGATCCTCGCGGTGGGATATCTGGCCTCCAAGGTCATCCCGGGGGAGTCCTCCGATTTCATCCTCGAGATTCCTCCGATCCGGATGCCGCAGATGGGAAACCTCGCGATCAAGACGATGGCCCGCATCGAGTGGTACCTCCGGGAGGCCGTACCCCTCTTTGTGATCGGGACCTTCATCCTATTCGTCGCGGACCGCCTGGGGTGGCTCCTGTGGATGCAGAAGGTTGCGGAGCCGATCGTCGTCGGGATGCTGGACCTGCCTCCCAAGACCACCGAGGCGTTCCTGATCGGATTTTTACGGAGGGATTACGGAGCGGCGGGGCTTTTCGACATGGCGCGCGCTGGGCTTCTGACCCATCTCCAGGTGGTCGTGAGCCTCGTCACGATCACTCTCTTCATCCCCTGCCTCGCGAATTTTCTCGTCATCATCAAGGAACAGGGATCGAAGGTGGCGGCGGGGATGGCCCTGTTCATCTTCCCGTTTGCCGTGCTGGTCGGCGCAGCGGTCAATTTCGCCTCCCGGTTCCTGGGCATCCGGTTTTAGGGGGGGGAGATTTCTTGAAAATCCGTTGCCCTCTTTGCCAATATGAGATAGACACGGAAGAGCGCGGGTGCCGTACCGGGTGCCCCCTGGGGAAAGGCTGCTCCCTCGTGTGCTGCCCCCGATGCCATTACTCGTTCCCCGTGCCCGAGTCGAAGGTGGTGAATTTCGTTCGATCCCTGCTTGCGAAAGGATCCCGAAGATGACCGAATACGCGCAGGACGAAATCCTCGAACTCGTGTGGACCCTCCGCGAGGAAGGGAGGGCGACCCGGTCCCAGCTCCTCCGGAGGACGGAAGAGGACCAGCCGGAGAAGCTCATCGAGGACCTCGCCGCCGCGGGCCTGGTGGAAGCGTCGGGCGACGACGTCAGACTCACCAAGCCGGGGGAAGAGCGGGCGCGGGTGATCATACGGAGGCACCGCCTGGCGGAGGTGCTGCTCAACAACCTGTTCGACCTCGACAACAGCCAGGTCGAGAGCAGCGCCTGCAAGTTCGAACACATCCTCACGAAAGCCGTGACGGAAAGCGTCTGCACCTTCCTGGGGCACCCGCCCGTGTGCCCCCACGGAAGGCCGATCCCCCGGGGGGAATGCTGCGACAAGATCCGCACCGAGATCAAGCCGCTCGTGACCCGGTTGTCGGACGCGATCCTGAGCGAGGAAGTCCGAATCGTGTTCATCACCCCGAAGTCCCGGAAACGTCTCGATAAACTGAGCTCTCTCGGGATCGTCCCCGGCAGCCGGATCCGCCTCCTCCAGAAGAATCCCTCCTTCGTGCTGGAAATCGGGGAGACGACCGTTGCCGTCGACAAGGACATCACCGATGAAATTTACGTCAAGCGCACGTAGGCCGATTGCCCTCTTCCTGTCCCTGATTTTTTTCGCAAGCGCAGGAGGTGTGCCTCCGGCGATGGGGGAATCGACCGCCGAGCCCTGTATTCTGCTCAAGGTTTCCGTGGCCTCGATCCCTCAAGACGTTGCAAAAACGGAACTGGGCGCGGTGCAACTCATTTTGGAGAAGGAGTTGCGCGTACGGTGGCTGCCGCCGGGACCTCCCGGGGGCGGCGTGACCGTATCGGCGGACGCGTTTCCGGTTGCCGACGGCAAGGCCCTCGAGAGGATCGCGGCGAAGCTTGCCGAAGCGGCTCGCCTCATGGACAGGATGGAGACGAAGGAGGCGGCCGAACAGCTTGCCGATGCGGAAATTTTAGCCCGCTCTTTCCGGTTCGGAGAAACCACGAGACCGTATCTCGCGGAGGTGTTCCTCCGAAGGGGACTCCTCTCCCTGTGGGAGGGGAATGCGGGAAAAGCCGAAGAGATGCTGGCGCGATCCCGGGTTCTCCGCCCCGAATTCGATCCGGACCCTGCGATCTTTTCCCCCCTGTTCCTCGAAGCCTGGAGCCGGTCCGGGAAGCGTGTCCCCCCGCAGGCCGAACTCCTCGTGACCTCCCTCCCCTCGGGGGCGAGGATCGTTCTTGACGGCAAGGAGGCGGGGAGGACGCCGGGCCGCGTCCCTGTCGCCGCATGGGGTCCCGTTTCGATCGCGGTGTTCGCGGAAGGGTACCAGCCGGGCGAACGAACGGGACAGTGGCTTCCGGGCGATTCCGAGGCTCTGGAATTTTCCCTCGTCCCCGACGGGAATGCCGTCCTGGCGGAACTCCTCGCCTCTTCCCCCGACGGAAAAGAGGCGGGCCCCCTGCTTTCCCGAATGATGGCGGAATCGGGGGCGAGAAGAGTTGCCCTCCTCCTGCTCGAGGAGGGGAGGGGAGGGCTCGTTTTGCGCGTCCTCTCTCTGGCACAGGGAGAGGAGGTTCCGAAAACGCTGGGGACGGTTGCGTGGGGCGAAGGAGATCAGGGATACGTGCCGGTCGCGGCATCCGCGACGGAATTGCTTGCGGGGGCAGGCTGGCCGGTACGGGGGGAATCGGACACGGCGGGGTCTTCCTGGTACCGGAAATGGTGGATCTGGACGCTGCTGGGAGTGGCTGTCGCGGGGGTTGCGGCCGCCGGCAGCGGGGGAGGCGGAGGAGGCGGTACCTCGTCCGGCTCGACGGGAACGATCGGGGTGGATTTCTAGTGCAGCGCCCCGTGCGCGGAATGGCCGCCTGTCCCGGGCGATCCCGGCGGCGGATCGGTGCGGCAGACCATTTGCGGGACGCTGCACTGGATGGGAGGGCCGCGCCGGTGAAACCGCTGCCCGACGGGGCGACGATCGGAGTCATCGGCGCCGGTCCGGCAGGCACTTTCTTCGCGCTTCATTTTCTCAAACTTCTCCGGGAATCGGGACGAACCGCCAGGATCATTCTGTTCGACCGGAAAACGTTCGAATCCTCGGGACCATCGGGCTGCAACATGTGCGCTGGTGCGATCGGCGGCGAGATGGTGAAAAAGATCGAACGTCTCGGGTTGACTTTGGATGAACGGGTCGTCCGGCGGATTGCCGACGGGTACGAGATTCACGGAAGGGACATATCGGTGAACATTTTGAACCCGGAGCGCGGGGAAATCTACACCGTTTTCCGGGGCGCAGGACCGGTCGTTTCCCCGGAGGGTCGGAAAAGCTTCGACCAGTACCTGCTCGACTCGGCGGTTGCCTGGGGAGCGGAGTTCGTCCACGAACGCGTGGAGAGTTTCGACCGGACCGCCCGGGGATTCCGGCTGGGGACGGACGCAGGGCAAACCCGGGAGTTCGATTTTCTGGTCGGGGCTTTTGGGGTAAACACCGCGTTCACGAGGAAGCTCGCTTCGGGATACGATCCCCCGCGCACGTGGCACACCGTCCAGGCCGAATTGCCGGCGGACAACGAGTTCATCGTGGAGAGGCTCAAGAACCGGATCCATATCCTTCCCGCCCGGGGCAGGGCGATCCGTTTCCTCGCGATTACGCCGAAGGACAACTTCCTCACGCTGACGGGAATCGGCGAGCACGTCCGGATCGCGGATCTCGAGCGGGAACGAACGGAAAATCCGGTTTTTTCCGGATTGCTTCCCCCAGGCTCGAAGGTCCTTTGCCATTGCCACCCGAAAGTCCCGGTCGGGTTCGCCCGAAAACCCTTTTCGGACCGGGTTGCGATCGTGGGAGATGCGTTCATTTCGCGATATCTGAAAAACGGGATCGAGTCCTCCTACGACACCTCCCGAATTCTCGCGGAGGCGATCCTTCGATTCGGCATATCGGAAAAGAACCTCAGGGATCATTTCTATCGACCGTGCATCCGGCAATTCCGCTATGATAATTTCTGGGGCAGGGTTCTCTTCGGCATCTATGAGGGGGTTCTCCGGAAGGGACGGCTTTCGGACGCCTACCTCAAGTGCGTGTCCGGTGATGCGGCGGGGGGGAAGGGGTCGCAGGCGCATATCCTCTGGTCGGTGTTTGCCGGGGATGCGCCGTACCGGGCCATCGCGAGGGAAGCGTTTACGCCCCGGTCCGTAATCGAACTTTCCAAAGGGATCCTTTTCGGGTGACGTAGGAATGTTCCAAGAGCAAAAACCCTGGTTGAAGAAGCGATGGCCGGCACTGGTCATCGGGGGAATTGCCCTCCTGGCTCTCCTGTTTTCCCTTCTGGGAGAGGTGGGGGTCGTCAGCACCCTCAACCTCTACGCCAAGCAGAAGCAACTTGCGGTCGAGAACAACAGGCTGCGCGAGGAGAACGAGCAGCTCCGTCAGGAGGTGGAGAAACTACGGTCGAATGCCTCGTACATCGAGGAGATCGCACGCCGTGAGCTCGGGCTCCTGGGGAAGAAGGAGATCGTAATCCCCCTGGACCGGAAAGAGGATGCCCCTTCCCTTCCCGCTCCCCGCAGCAAAAAGAGCCCCCCTTAGCGCAGTGTCTGGCAAATAGGCTGACGCACCGATCCGCCGCCGGGATAGCCCGGGACAGACGGCCATTCCGCGCACGGGCTCGCGGGGGGCTTCCTCTCCGCTACGCTCGCGACCTTGCGCCCGCTCGCTGCCGATTCCGCTCGACGCAATATTTGCCTCGCTCCATAGGCCGCTGCGAGGAACCCCCCGCTACGCCCTGTGCGCGCAGACGGTCTCGGTATCCTTGTATTTACAAGACGCTGCCCTAACGACATCCCGCCCGCTTCCGCGCTTTTCCTTTCCCGGCTTTCCCGCTCCTATCGTCACCGTACCCCGGGAAGAGGGAGATCTTGCCGGGGGATCCGTATATTCGTGGCTGTTTATTGACAGGCGTTTCTTCTTATGATAAGCAAGTGGCAAACCTGACACCTTGGGGAGGTTTCACCCATGAAGCGCACCGGGAAGGTGAAGTGGTTCAACGAGACGAAGGGGTACGGGTTTATCGAGCAAGACGGAGATAAGGACGTATTCGTGCACTACACGGCGATCCGGATGGACGGGTACCGGACGCTCAAGGAGGGGCAATCGGTCGTTTA
>DATEXR010000175.1 GCA_035256765.1 Candidatus Deferrimicrobiaceae bacterium
GGGCGTGGATACAAGGCGCGCGACCGAGGGCCCCGGAGACGTAGTGGACACTACGTCGAGGAGCCCGACCGAGCGCAACGCAGTAGGCATGCCTGTATCCGCCGCCGCAGCAGAAGCCTGGTGAGAAATGCGGGCTAAGGAGGGGGTCTCCCCTTACCGTATCCCCGCCTTGACTTTCGGTTTCCCCCCCTCGATGGTGACCCGGAACTCGACCCGGCGTGCGCCGGACTTACCGGCGATTTCGACGGCGCGGGACCGGAGCATCTCCCGGAGGGAGTCGATGTCCTTCTCTTCCGTGGCGATGCCGCATTCCTGCCGCGCGTTCTTCAGCTGTTCGATCACCCTGTCGAGGTGGTCGGGGGTGACCGGTTCCGCCGGAAGGCTTTTCGTGCGGATGAGGGTTCCCTGGGTGTCCCGAAAGAGGTGGCCCTCTTCCAGGTCCCGGACCATCCGGGTCCACAGGTTGGAATAGGAATGAAACTTCCCCTGCAGGCTGTGAAACCGGAACTGGTCGGTGGTATTCGGGATTTTCCGCTGTCCCAGACGCCGAAACATCCATTCGAGGATCTTGCGCTCCTCCGAGGGCTCGGTGCGCCTGCCACCCTGGAAGAAGAGGTCGTACTGGCGCTTCAGTTCGGCGAAGTCCTGCTCGATCCGGTCGAGCGCGTCCTTCAGATTCGTCACTTTGGGCGTTCCCTTTTCCCGGGGAAACCGGGTACACTGGTATACGGCCGGAACGGGCCAATTTTACCATCCCGGAGGGGATCGGTCCATGGCGGCAATCTCCGCGATCATTCTTGCGGCGGGCCAGGGAAAGAGGATGAAATCCTCTCTCCCCAAGGTGGCGCACCCCGTCGCGGGGAAGCCGATGCTCTGGCACGTCGCGCGCGCGGCGAAGGACGCCGGGATCACCGAGATCGTCTTCGTGCTCGGCCATGGCCGGGAGAAGGTGATCGGGACGACGGAAGAATTCGGCGGGAAGGTTGCGGTCCAGGAGAACCAGCTGGGGACGGGGGACGCCGCCCGGTGCGGGCTATCCGTCCTGTCCCCCAAGGCGAACGAGATCGTCGTCCTGTGCGGGGACGCCCCGCTCCTTCATCCCCGAACCATCCGCACCCTCCTCTCGGTCCGAAGACGCAGGAAGGCGGCCGCATCCGTGCTGACCGGGATCCTCCCCGACCCCGCCGGATACGGGCGGGTGCTGCGGAACCCGGACGGCACCATCGCCCGCATCGTGGAGGAGAGGGATGGCGGCCCCGAGATCCGGAAGATCCGGGAAGTAAACTCGGGGACGTACGTCTTCGACCGTAAATTCCTCGTGAGGAACCTCCCGCGCCTGACGGACGTCAACGTGCAGCGGGAGTTCTACCTCACCGACCTCGTCGTGCAGGCCCTCCAGGAGGGGAAGATCGTCGTCCCCGTCGTCGCCGGGAATCCCGACGAGGTGCGCGGGATCAACTCCCGGAAGGAGCTTGCCGAAGCCACCGAGGTCCTGCGGCGGGCGAAGATCGACTCCCTGATGGAAGCCGGGGTGACCGTGGTGGCTCC
>DATEXR010000176.1 GCA_035256765.1 Candidatus Deferrimicrobiaceae bacterium
CTGCTACGACGAGGGGAAGCGGTGCGCCGAAACGCTCTTTTTCGACTACCACCGCCAGCACAAGCTCAACATCCGGGTCGTCCGGATCTTCAATACGTTCGGGCCGAGGATGCACCCGAACGACGGGCGGGTGGTCTCCAATTTCGTCCTCCAGGCGTTGCGGAACGAACCGATCACGCTCTACGGGACAGGGAACCAGACCCGCTCCTTCTGCTATGTGGACGACACGGTCACCGGGCTGATCGCGATGATGGACCAGGACGAGATCATCGGGCCGGTGAACCTGGGCAACCCCGGGGAGTACAGCATCAAGGAGCTGGCGATGATGATCAAGGAGATCTCCGGATCCTCCTCGGAGATCGTCTTCCGGCCCCTCCCGGAGGACGACCCGGTCCGCCGGAAGCCGGACATCACGCTTGCCAGGCAAAAACTGGGATGGGAGCCGACGGTGCCGATCCGCGAGGGGCTGGAACGGACCATCCGGTATTTCCGGGAAACGCTCGAAGGCGCCAAGACGGGATGACCCCCGCGAACGGAGGCTGCGGTTGAACCTGAAGTGGTACCTCGTCAAGACGAAGCCCCGCAACGAGAACAAGGTCTTCACCCGCCTGGTCGAGGCGGGATACGAAAGCCTCTTTCCCCGGGTCTGGAAAAAATCCCGCAGGAAGGAGTCGCCCGACATCCGGCCGCTCTTCCCCTCCTACCTCTTCGTCCGGTTCGTCCTCGAGCAGCTGCGCACGGTCCGCTACACCCGGGGGGTGGCGAGGGTTGTCTCCTTCGGGCCGGAGCCGCAGGAGGTCGGCGACGACATCATCTCCGCGGTCCGCGAGCGGATGGACGAGGGAGGAATCGTCACCCTGGTCCAGCGCCCCGCGAACTGGAAGCCGGGCGACAAGATCCGGATCGGGGAGGGCCCCTTCGCGGGGCTCGAGGCGATCTTCGTGGAGGAGCTGCCCGACCGCGACCGGGTAGTCCTGCTCCTGGAGGCGGTGTCGAGTTTCCGAATCACGATCGACAAGGAGCAGATCGAGCGGTAGCCGAAGGCGGCCAAACGATGTTTCAGGTTTACGGACCCCCCCCCCATATGGTATTTAGAATGAATAATCGAATCCGTGTGCGAATCGCAGACATTAAAAAAAGGTGTGAATTATTAACATCTTATGGGCG
>DATEXR010000177.1 GCA_035256765.1 Candidatus Deferrimicrobiaceae bacterium
AGAGAATCGTTCGGTCGCAGTCGCGGCGAATTCACCCGCAGGGTGCTGATCGTGGGGGCGGGCGCCGCGGGGCAGATGATCGCCCGGGAAATCCATGACAATCCGGCCCTCGGGATGATCGATGTGGGGTTCATCGACGATGACAAGGCCAAGATCGGCTCCCGGATCCAGGGACTGCGGGTTCTGGGGGGCCACGAGGAGATCGGCACGATTTGCCGCGACCACAAAGTCGACGAGATCATCATCGCCATCCCCTCGGCATCCGCCTCCAAGGTGCGCCACATCGTCGAGCACTGCAAGGAATCGTCCGCCCGGTTCCGGATTCTGCCGGCGGTCGGGGAGTTGATCGACGGGAAAGCGAGCATCAGCGTGCTCCGGAACGTGAACATCGAGGACCTCCTCGGGCGCGACCCGGTCACGCTCGACATGGGGCTTCTCCGCCGCGAGATCACCGGGAAGACGGTGATGGTCACCGGGGCGGCGGGATCCATCGGGGCGGAACTGTGCCGGCAGGTGGCGAAGCTGTTCCCCGCGAAACTGGTGATGTTCGAGATCGCGGAGAGCCCCCTGTTCGAGCTGGAGCTCGAGATGCGGGAGAAATTCCCGAGCATCAACATCGTCCCGCTCATCGGGGACATCCGGGACCGGAAGCGGGTGGAGGCCGTCATGTCGGCGCACAGGCCGTCGCTGATCTACCACGCGGCCGCCTACAAGCACGTCCCGATGATGGAGGTTCACCCCGTCGAGGCGGTGAAGAACAACGTCTTTGGGACGCAGATCATGGCCGAGGTTGCGGCCGAGTACGGCGTGCGGCGGTTCGTCCTGGTCTCCACCGACAAGGCGGTGCGGCCGACGAACGTCATGGGGGCGACCAAGCGGGTGGCCGAGAAGATCGTCCAGAACATGAACGGGAAGGAGACGACCTACGTGTCCGTCCGGTTCGGCAACGTCCTGGACAGCGTGGGCAGCGTCCTCCCGATCTTCCGGAAGCAGCTCGAGACGACGGGGAAGCTTACGGTGACCCACCCGGATGCCTCTCGCTACTTCATGCTGATTCCCGAGGCCGCCGGGCTCATCATCCAAGCCGGCGCCATGGGGCAGGGCGGCGAGGTGTTCGTCCTGGACATGGGGGAGCCGGTGAAGATCGTGGACCTGGCGGAGAACCTGATCCGTCTGATGGGCAAAGAGCCTGGCGTCGACGCGGAGATCGTCTTTACCGGTTTGCGGCCCGGGGAAAAGCTCCACGAGGAGCTGGTGGTGGAAGGCGAGGACGTCACGCGCACCCCCCACCCCAAGGTGATGATGATGATCGGGAACGGCGCGTTGGTCCCGGAACTGCCCCGCGACCTCAAGGAACTATTCCTCCTCGCTCAAAAGGGGGACCGGCAGGGAATCATCCGCAACCTGAGCATGATCGTCAAGGGATACCGTCCGGATCTCGCGTTCCACGGGTTTGCGATTACCGAAGACGGTTTCGCCGCCGAGTCCCCCGAAACCGGCCCCCAATTATCCCTTCCCCCCGGTTCTCCCCCCTCCAAATCCATCCACTAAGAACAGGGACGTTCCTAAAAACTCGCCTGACCAATTTCCGTTACAGATGGCGAAGCTCCATCCATTGTGATAACATGTAGCCATTCATGTAATCACGAGGTCGCCATGGTGCGAACGCAAATCCAGTTGACCGAGCGGCAGGCACGGGAATTGAAAAGGATTGCGGCCAAGGAGGGGGTCTCGATGGCGGAGATCATCCGGAGGGCCGTGGACGCGAAGATCCGCGTGGGGACGGGAGAGGTGCCTTGGGAGGAGCGGGTCCGCAGGGCGCAGGCCGCCATGGGAAAATTCCGGTCCGGCTCGAAGGATGTGGCGGAGAGGCACGACGATTATCTGGTGGAGGAATATGGGAAACGATGATCCTGGTGGATACATCGGCGTTCTACGCGCTCCTGGACGGGGATGATGTCTGCCACGCCCGCGCGTTGGAACGGTGGGAAAGAGAGCCGCCTGGCGAGGGATCCCTGGTGACGACGAATTATATCGTGCTCGAGACGATGACGTTGTTGCAGGCGAGGCTCGGTATGGACGCGGTCCGGACGTTCCACGATGCCATCCTGCCGGTGTTGCGCCTGGAATGGATCGACGAAGACGTCCACGCCCGGTCGGTGAGCGCGTTCCTCGCCGCGGATCGGAAAGGGGCCAGCCTGGTCGATTTTTCCAGCTTCGAGATCATGCGCCGCCTGGGGATCCGTTCCGCGTTTACGTTCGACCGGCATTATCGTCAGTACGGTTTCGATACCCAAGAACAGGGACGTTCCTAAGAACTCTGGCCCAAGAACCGGGACGTTCCCGGGAATGCGTATTCCGACCCATGGTGGACAACTATCCCGAACTGAATTGGGACACCGTTCAAGATCGTGTCGGAATCGATTCCGCCCGATTCCACTCCACATTCCGCGATTACTGATGGCGGTAGGTGGTGTTATAAAATTACTTGTATAAAATATACCAATAGTATAAAT
>DATEXR010000178.1 GCA_035256765.1 Candidatus Deferrimicrobiaceae bacterium
ATACGGCACGCGGCCCCCGTACGGTTCGACCTCTTGCGGGAAGATATGACGAGGCCGGTTCTTCCCTGGGAGATCGACAGCCGAAACAAACCGGTGGGAGGGAAACGTGACTACGAATACGCCCCTGACTGAAGAAACACGCAAGATCCGGGTCGCGGCGCTGCCCAAACCCCTCAAGCACGTGGAGGAGACCGGGCTCCCCATGGAATTCCTGGTGGAGCTTGCGTGCAAGATGCTCTATTTCGGAGGGGTGCTGACCCTCGCCTCCATTTCGGAGGAGATTGCGCTGCCCATCAGCGTGATCAGCGACGTCATGGAGTTCATGAAAAAGGAACGCCTTGCGGAAGTGAAGAAAGGCGCGGACATCCGGGCTTCGTATACCTATGCGATCACCGACCTTGGGAGGGAGCGGGCGAAGGAATATCTGCTGCTCTCCGGTTACGTGGGAGCGGCGCCGGTGACGCTCCGGGAGTACTCGGAGATCGCAAGGCGGCAGACGGTCAGGAAGATGGCGGTGACCCGGGAGGCGATGCAACGGGCGTTTCAGGGGGTAATTCTGGCACCGGGACTTCTCGACCGTCTCGGGCCGGCGGTGAACTCGGGTCGCTCTATATTCCTCTACGGCCCCTCCGGAAACGGCAAGACCTTCATCGCGGAGCACATCGCCAAGGTGTTGAGGGGATACATCTTCATTCCCCACGCACTGTACATGGATAACCAGGTAATCCGGATCTACGATCCCGTGAACCACCGCAAAATCGATCTGGGCACGCCGTCGGACCCCACGAAGGCGATTCTCGAGAACCGGGCGGAGTACGACCGCAGATGGGTTCTTTGCGAGCGCCCTGTGGTGGTCGCCGGGGGCGAACTGACGCTTTCGATGCTCGATCTCAGCTTCGACCCGGTTTCCAAGTTCTATGAGGCGCCGCTTCAGGTGAAGGCCAACGGCGGGGTCTTCCTCATCGACGACCTCGGGCGCCAGCTCGTCCGGCCATTCGATCTCCTCAATCGGTGGATCGTTCCCCTGGAAAAGGCGCGCGACTACCTCACCCTCCAGAACGGGAAGAAGTTCGAGGTTCCTTTCGACCAGATCATTCTGTTTTCGACGAACATCGAACCTCGCGAGCTGGCCGACGAGGCGTTTCTGAGAAGGATCGGGTACAAGATCAAAATCGACTATCTGCGGGAAGAGGAATACGTGGCAATCTGCCGGCAGGTGAGCGAACGCCTCGGACTCGAGTTCCGCGAGGAGGCCATCCGCTACCTGCTCGACGAGCAGCACGCAGTCCGCGGGATCCGGCTGAGCGCGTGCCATCCCAACGACATCCTGAGCAGGGTGGTGGAGATCAGCCAGTACGAAGGGATTCCACCGAAGATAGAAAACGAGATGATCCACCGCGCCTGCCGGGATTACTTCACGGAACTGTGAAGGTCGCAATGAACAGCGTATCGTACGTCGGCACCATGGAGAGATGGCAGGCCCGGGTCCTGAGGTGGATGACGGGCCTCTCCCTTCTTTTTCACGCCGGTGTGATCCTTCTTGGATCGACCGTTTCGGCCCTCTTTCCGCCGGCGGCGGTTCCTCCGGTGGTGATCGTGGAGCTTTTGGACGCCCCGATGTCGACGCTTCCCGAGGAAGAGCCTCCTCCCCCGTCCCCGGTAATCCGGGAAACCGTCGCCTCCCCCTCCCGGCAGCCTGCCCCGTTACCCCCTGCTGCTGCAAGACCATCCCGGGCGGAGCAGTGGCTCAAGAAGCTGGATGCCGGCCTGGTGAAAGTATCCGAGGCCCCCGTATCCAGGAAAACGGGGAAACCCGGCGGCATACCCGTGCGCCACTGGGAGACCGGGGCCAATCCCAGGCCAGGCGATTTCGCTCCCGCCGTGGCCCCGGAAAACAAGGCGCTCCTGGGGCAGATCTCCGACCTGGAGGGGAAAATCAGGGCCGGCGGGGTTCCCGGTGTGGGGGTGGGGGGGGAAGTGGAGGTTTCGGCAATGTTCGGCGGGACAGGGACCGCCGGGGGAGACCCGATCCCTCCCTGGATCCGGGACATGATACGGA
>DATEXR010000179.1 GCA_035256765.1 Candidatus Deferrimicrobiaceae bacterium
AAGCGTGCCAGGAAGGTGCTCGCGGGGGAGAACCGCGTCCTCTTCGATGACGGGACCGAGGAGGGGTACGACTTCCTCCTCGTCGCCACGGGGGGCAAACCGATCCTGCCGGATCCCATGAAGAAACCTCTCGGATCGATCCTCCCGTTCGACTCCCTGGACGACGCTGTCCGGATCCGGGACCGCGCGCAACGCCCCGGCGTATCGGTTGTGTACGGCCCGGGCTACCTCGCGATCGAGGCTTGCCGGGTCCTGCGGAAGGCGGGGCAGGAAGTGATCTGGCTCAAGCCGGGGCAGCCCCGCTTCGGCAACCCGATCGGGGGGGAGTTCGAGGCGAGCGTCATCAACGAGATCCAGAAACGCGGCGTCGTGCTCAAGGACGGGGCGGACATCGCGGAGGTTTCGGAGATCGACGGGGAGACGACATCGGTCCGCACCGTTTCCGGAGAGGAGATCCGGTGCCGGATGGTCGTGGTGGTCACCGAGCGGCTTCCCTCGACCGATTTTCTGGAAGGGAGCGGCGTGAAGGTCGGCACGGGGGTGATCGTGGACGACTTCCTGCGAACCTTCATCGGGAACATCTACGCGGCAGGGGATTGCGCGGAACTGTTCGACAAGGCCACCGGCCAAAAGCGGATCAACTTCGGCTGGCGAAGCGCCATCAAGCAGGGGCAGCTGGCCGGGGAGAACATGGCGGGGGGAGGGAAGCTCTACATCCGGAAGCAGGAGGACTACCTTTGGCTGCTTTTCGGGACGTCGCTTCTGGACCGGTCCAGGTAATAGGGGAGGAAAGGGCGCGCTCATCGCCGCGCGGCCGGGTCGTCCTCGTCCTCCTCGCCGTCTTTTGCGCCCTGGCCCTCCTCCCTTTCCCGGGGTCCGGCACGGAGGAGCACGCGGCGCAAACGGGCAAGAGGTGCGGCACCTGCCATGTCGATCCTTCGGGGGGAGGCGGATTGACCCCGGAGGGAGAAGCATACCGGCGGAATCCCGCCGCGGCCGGGCAGCCCGTTCCCGAACCGTCCCGTTGGCGCCACACCGTGCGGTTCGTCGCCGGTTTTCTCCACCTCTTCACCGCGGTCCTGTGGTTCGGGACCATCCTGTATGTGCACCTGCTCCTCAAACCGTCCTACGCCTCGCACGGACTGCCGAGAGGGGAACTCATGGTCGGGTGGGGGTCGATCATCGTGATCGCCCTTACGGGGGTCGTGTTGACGGTGTTCCGGATCCGGTCGCCGGGGGATCTCCTCCACACCCGCTTCGGCATTCTCTTGACGGTGAAGATCGTTCTGTACCTCATCATGGTCGGCACCGCGGTGATCGTCACGTTCATCGTCGGGCCCAGGCTGAAAAAAAGACGGGTGACGGTCGATCGGGGAATAAAAGACATGACGCCGGACGATCTGTCCGGGTACGACGGGAAGGAGGGCCGGCCCGCCTATTTTGCCTATGACGGGCGGATCTTCGACGCCACGGGGAGCAGGTTATGGAAGGACGGGAGTCATGTCGGCAGGCACCTCGCAGGGTTCGACCTGACCGACGCCCTGAAGCTGGCCCCCCACGGGGAGGAGAAGGTTGCCTCCATGCCTTCCGTCGGCAATCTCCTGGCGGCGACCGTCCGAAGGACTCCGACCCATCTGAAAGCCTTCTACTTCATGACCTACTTCACCCTGGGCCTGATTCTCGCCGTCCTGGCCATCATCTCCCTTTGGCGGTGGTGGTGAGCCGGGCGACAAGGGCCGTCGGGGGAATCTCCGGGAGCGGGGGGAAAGATGTACGAAAGGGTTCGCAAGGAAATGGAGCGGTTCTTCGGGGAGGATGCTCGCCGCATCGCGCACGCCCTGGAAGTCACTTCCCACGCCCTTCGGATCCAGGCGGTCGAAGGGGGGGACCGGGAGGTCGTGACGATGGCCTCGCTCCTCCACGACGTGGGGATCAAGCCGGCGGAGGAGAGGTACAAAAGCAGCGCGGGGCACTACCAGGAGAAACTCGGTCCGCCGGTCGCGGAGAAGATCCTGAAGGAGCTGGGCGTTGAGGAGGGGAAGATCGCGACGGTCAGGGAGTTGATCGCGCACCACCACACCCCGGGGAAGATCACGACGAAGGAGTTCGCCTGCCTGTGGGACGCCGACATGGTCGTGAATCTCCGGGAGGTCGTCCCCAAGATGGGGAAGGAAAAGATCCGTGCGCTGATCGACAGGAAATTCCAGACCGGGGAGGGGAAGCGGATCGCCCGCGAGCTCTATCTGCCGGATCTTCCCGCAACGGAAAGGATGTGACCGTTCCGGCCTTCCCTCGGTGCGCGCCGCCCGTTTCGCCGGTGTCCCGTCTTTTCGGGGAGGATCCTCCTGATATGATGGGGGGCGGACGACAGGGCGGCCCGGCCGTTCCGCAGAGGGCCGAGGCCGACGGGGGATAGGTCGATGGAAGAGTCGTTTTCGGACCGGCTGCGACGAGGGTCATGGGTGGCTCCGGTCGCCGAGCTGGTGGGGGCATTCCCGGTTTCCTTCGGGGAGGGGAAAGCGGTCTTCGAGATGGAGGCGGGCAGAAGGCACCACAACCCGATGGGGACCGTCCACGGGGGCATCCTGTGCGACATTGCGGACGCGGCGATGGGGTTCGCGTTCGCTTCCACGCTCGGGCCGGGGGAGACGTTCACCACGCTCGAGCTCAAGATCAACTTCCTACGC
Source organism: Candidatus Deferrimicrobiaceae bacterium (assembly GCA_035256765.1). Classification (NCBI taxonomy): domain Bacteria; phylum Candidatus Deferrimicrobiota; class Candidatus Deferrimicrobia; order Candidatus Deferrimicrobiales; family Candidatus Deferrimicrobiaceae; species Candidatus Deferrimicrobiaceae bacterium. The sequence goes on from DATEXR010000179.1 coordinate 2,688, forward strand.
CCCGTCTTCGAGGGGAGGCTGACCGCGTCGGCGCGGGTAGCGCACCGGGGAAGGACGATCGGGCTGGTGGAGTGCGACGTCGCCAACGCCGAGGGGAAGCCGGTGGCGCGCGTCAGCTCGACCTGCCAGGTCCTGCGCGGAGAGGCGGCGGAAGGAAGATGAGAGGGAGGATCGGCGGGCTCGTCGTCTTCGCGGTCTCGATGGCGTTCGTCGAGGCGGCGGTCGTGGTCTACCTCCGCAAGGTCATCGGGGAAGGGCCGGTCTTCCCCATGAAGGATATTCCCCTCCTGCTGCTGGTCGTGGAGATCGGCCGGGAGGCGGCGACGATCGTGATGCTGCTGACGATCCCCTTTCTCTCCTTCCGCGGCGGAGCGCGGCGGATGGGGGCCTTCCTTCTCCTGTTCGCCGTCTGGGACGTCTTCTACTACCTCTGGCTCCATGTGACGATCGGCTGGCCCGCGGGGATCTTCGACTGGGACGTCCT
>DATEXR010000180.1 GCA_035256765.1 Candidatus Deferrimicrobiaceae bacterium
CCGCGGTAGAGCGCCATCCGGCGGGCCGAGGACCTCTTCGGAGTGAACGCGAGGACCGGCGCCCCGGGACGGAACTTCGAGACGATCCTGGCCGTGTGGCCGGACCGGGTGAAGACGACGATCGCTTTCGCGCCCAAAGAGGCGGCGGCACGGACCGCGCTTTCCGCCACGACTCCCGGGACGCCGTACGATGCGCAGAGATCCGGAGCGGGGGAGTGCCGTTCCTTTTCGGCGGCGGAGAGGATCCTCCGCATCGTCTTCACCGCTTCCACGGGGTACGCGCCCACCGACGTCTCCCCGGAGAGCATCACCGCGTCGCTGCCGTCCAGGACCGCGTTGGCGACGTCGGACGCCTCGGCCCGGGTCGGGACGCGGCTGCGGGTCATCGACTCGAGCATCTGGGTCGCCGTGATCGCCGTCACCCCGGCCAGGGCCGCCTCCCGGAGAATCCGTTTCTGCAGGCCGGGCACTTCCTCGATCGCCGTCTCGACGCCCAAATCCCCCCGGGCGACGATCACGCCGTCCGACTCGGTAAGGATCTCCCCGAGGTGCGAAAGCGCCTGGGCCTTTTCGAGCTTCGCGATCACGTGCGTGTCCTTGCCGGCGCGCCGTATCCGCCTCTTCAAATCCCGCACGTCCTCCGCCCCGCGCACGAACGAGAGGGCGACGAAATCCACACCGCGGGAAAGGCCGAACGAAAGATCGTGCAGGTCCTTTCTTGTGAGCGGCGGAAGGGAGACCTCCCTCCCCGGGAGGTTGACCCCTTTGCGGTCCCCCACCTCGCCCCCTTCCGCCACCCGGCACAGCACGTTTTTCCCCCGCACCTCGCGGACGACGAGGCGCACCAGGCCGTCGCTCAGGAAAACGGCGTCGCCCCGCGCGACATCCCCGGAGAATCCCTTGTAGTCGACGGACGCGACGGTCGCATCTCCCTCCACTCGTTCCGTGGTGAGGGTGAAGGAGGAGCCGCGCGCGAGGACCGCCTTCCCCCCGGAAAATGTCCCCAGGCGGATCTTGGGTCCCTGAAGATCCTGCATGATGGCTACGTGCCTTCCCTGCGAGGTGGCCTCCTTGCGGATCCGCGCGATGGCCTCCCCATGCCACGCATGCGTCCCGTGGGAGAAGTTGAACCTGGCAACGGACATCCCCTCGCGAATCAGGGCGGAAAGGATTTTTCTATCGGCGCTGGCAGGGCCGATGGTGCACACGATCTTCGTGGCGGGCAGCCCCGACGTTCCTTCCGTGCCTCGCATCCCCCTCCTCCGTGTTCCCCCGGGAGGCCCTTGCGGAGCGCCCCCCGAAGTCATCACCTTACTACAGCGCGGACTTTCCGGGGGAGGCTTGGTTTTTCCCGTTCCCGTGTGTATAAGTAAAAATGCACTACATCGGGAATCTGCGCCGGAGTGGCGGAACTGGCAGACGCGCGGGACTCAAAATCCCGTGGCCGCAAGGCCGCGAGGGTTCGACCCCCTCCTCCGGCACCAGTCTTTTCCCCAGTGCCGGTCCATGGGGGGCGAACCGGCTTCGGGCGCCGACGAAGAGGAGGAAAAGCGCGACTTTAGGAGCGCGGAAGCCCGGAGCCGCGCCGCAAAGGCCGATGGCGTGACCGCCGAGGCTTAAGGCGGGCGACCCCCTCCTCCGGCACCAGTCTTTTCCCAGAGCCGGTCCATGGGGGTCGAACCGGCTTCGGGCGCCGAGCGGCAGGGCGGGGACACTCCTCAACCACACCACCGACCAGAGCAAAATCAGGAGATGTCCCCGGTGGACAGGGGGCGCGGAAGGCCCGAGCCGCGCCGCAAAGGCCGATGGCGTGACCGCCGAGGCTCAGGCGGGCGACCCCCTCCTCCGGCACCATTATTTTTCAGGCAGTTACGTGCCCCATGGGATTTGCGGAAGGGTCATTTTAGTCGACTGTGCCACTAAACGGAAGTTCCTCTGACTTGCGATCAGGAATCCCCTTTGATGTCAGCAGGTTGGTTTGATATTGTCGTGCAGCGTTCTGTCTACCCCCGGATGGTGTCCAGCAAGGCCAGGGCCCGTGCCTGCTTCGGATTGGGCGTGGTTGTAATCCGGAAGGTCGGCTCGGAAGGTTCGGCCCCGGGGCGGCGGCAGGTGTTCCGGACGATTCCGCCCAGTTCCGTCAACAGCGTCCGGAAGCTGTGGGCCGCCGTGTCGTCGTCGATGCGCTTGGTCGCCGCCTTGCAAAGCGCCCCCTCGGAACGCTTCGCCGACGCCACGGGATCGCGTTTCTCCTTGGCCTTTTGATCCTCGTCGGCGAACAACAGCGGCCGCCAGGCTTCGAGCATATGCCATTCCACGTAGTACGAGAGCATGCACAGAAAGATGTGGGCACGCACCCGATCCTCGAGCCGGTGCCGGATCGGGCGCACCAGAAGGTCGATCGACTTGAGTGAGCGGAACGCCCGCTCGACATCGGAGAGACTCTTGTAGCTGCGCACGGCGTCTTCGGCGCTGATCCGTTCCTTGGGCAGGCTGGTGCGGATCACGTAGATCCC
>DATEXR010000181.1 GCA_035256765.1 Candidatus Deferrimicrobiaceae bacterium
AGGAACATCTTCTTGTCCACGGTGAGCACCCGCACCTCTCCCAGCGGACGGACGGTGGCGGAACGTACATCCTTCTCGAAGAGCGCCATCTCCCCGAAGAAGTCCCCTTCGCCCAGCTCGGCGAGGCGGACCTCCTTCCCATCCTTTTCTTTCACGACCTCGACCTTTCCGGACTGGATGACGTACATGCAGTCGCCCACGTCCCCCTGGCGCACGATGACCTCGCCGGGCCGGTACACCTTTCCGAGTCCTCCCAGTGTCACTTTGTCCTCCTTGAACCAGATGCGGTGTTTGCGGGGGAACAGCCCCGTCCCGGTCTCGTAGAGCAGGCGGCCCAGGAAAAGCGGGTGGAGCGTGCGCAAGAAAACGTCCCGGTACGGGGCGCTGCCGGTAAAGGTGTCCCACAGCACCCCGCTCATCCGCAGCTGGCCGCCACCTCTCCCCTGCTGCTCCGCCGTGGTCATGCGCAAAACGCCGGTGCGGGCGACCCGCGCCTTCTGGATCAGCCGCGTAACCGTGAAAATCACCTTCCCGATACGGTTGTCCAGGGAGAGCGCCCGGCAGACGGGAAGGAAGTGGTGGCGGAAGTCCTCCACCGAAACCCCGTGAAAGATGGCGGTTTTGGCGGCGGCCTTCGCGGTGCGATAGGACCCCCCGATCCCGTCCTTGTACAGCCGGCTCACGCCGCTGTCGCCGATGAAAACCATCCGGTCGGCATACGGCTGCTCCGCCCCCTCGATGTTGATCGAGGGGAAGCAGCGGCAGAATTCTTTGGGGACGCTCCAGCCCGGCGGGAAGCACCGCTTCACCTCCGGGGTGTTGAGAAAGGAATCGACCAGATTCTTGTCGATCCCTTGCCCCAGGAGGCAGACCGTCACGTACTCCCCCTTGGGGATCAGCGCGGCGAACTCGAGCCGGGGCATGTTGAGCAAAAAGACGTGCATGGAATCCCCCAGGTAGGAGCGAATACTTTCCCGCCCGAGGTGGAATTCGGCGATGTAGGCCTTGGCGGTTTTGGGGGGCCTGTACCCCAAACCGAAATTCTCGAACAGTTTCAGCGCCGCCGTGTTGACCCCCATCGCGCCCACGAGCAGGTCGTACTCCCCCGTGACGCCCCCTTTCGTTCGCAATCCGGGCCTGCCGTTCGTCCGGTCGACGCTCTCGACCCGATCCCGGATCACGCTGGCCCCCTTCGCCGTCGCGAGGTCCAGGAGAAACTGATCGAAGCTCCCCCACGTATTCTCCACGGTGCCCAGCGGGCCGCAACCGCGGTGAACCGGCTCGACGATCCTTCGTGGAGGAAAAAATCGGGGGAAACCGCACCCCCCGCGCAACCGGGAAGAAAAAGGGGATCAGCGGAACTCGCTAACCCCCTGCAAATTCTGGTGGAGCTGATCGGGATCGAACCGACGACCTCCTGAATGCCATTCAGGCGCTCTCCCAACTGAGCTACAG
>DATEXR010000182.1 GCA_035256765.1 Candidatus Deferrimicrobiaceae bacterium
CTCGCCTCCCAGTTCGAGAACCTGGTCCACCCCTTCACGATCCTGCTCTCCCTGCCGATCACGGTTCCTTTCGCGCTCCTGTCGATCTGGCTCGCGGGCCACACCCTGAATCTCTATTCGGCGCTCGGGATCCTCGTGCTCTTCGGTGTCGTCAAGAAGAACGCCATCCTCCAGATCGACCACATGAACAACCTGCGGGCGGCCGGGATGGACCGGTCGGCGGCGATCCTCCAGGGGAACCGCGACCGGCTCCGCCCGATCCTCATGACCACGCTCACGTTCGTGGCCGGCATGCTCCCCTTAGCCGTCGGCACCGGGCCGGGGGCCGAGGAGCGCCGGGTGATCGCCGTGGTCGTGATCGGCGGGCAGACGCTCTCGCTCCTTCTCACGCTGCTGGCCACGCCGGTCGTCTACTCGCTCCTGGACGATCTCGGCATCGCCTTCCGGCGATGGCGCACGGGCGTGCCATCCCCGGCGGGTCCCCTGCCGGAGGCAGCGGTCTCCGGGAGGGGCGAGGAGGGGGACCGGGCTTCCCGGGAATCGCGTCCGGCGGAGACCGGGAAATAGCACGACCCGAAAGGAACGAATCAGCCGGCAGCTAGTGTACCGTCTCGTAAATAGCTTGATGCACCGAGAGCGTCGATGCGCCGCGCCAGCAAGGCGCGCGACTGAGGATGGGGGGGGACACTCCCACCGGGGACATTCCTGATTCATCTCCGGGATGCGGGAGAGGAGTGTCCCCGCCCATCAGGAGTGTCCCCCTCGTTGCAAGAAGCGCGTACTCCGCGGGAGCGAGGGGCCTGTCCCCGGAAGGGTCGGCAGCCGAGGCGAAGCGGATGCGCCGTCAGACCGCGACAAAGGGCTGGCGGTGCGTTCCCTCGCCGCAGGCGCCGGTCGCCCACAGGGCTGCCTTTTCTGCTGCGACAAGCGATCCCCGGGCTGCGTCGGGCGTGCTCGTCGCTCGCTTGTGCGGCGTACTTCCCGTACGCCTCCGCACTCGCTCCTGCGCTTGCCCGCCGTAGCCAAAGGGTCTCCCTGGTCTCGCGACGAAACCCTTCCGGGGACCGGCCCCCTGCAGCGGCGCTC
>DATEXR010000183.1 GCA_035256765.1 Candidatus Deferrimicrobiaceae bacterium
CCCTCGTCCGGATAGGAGCGCTTCGGCAAGCCGTAGGATGTCTTGGTTCCTTGTCGCGGATGTAGAACGGTGGCCGCGCAGACCAAGAACGCGCTCCGAGAACGCATGAAGCAGGTCGCTAAGGAAGCGTCCATTCATCTCCCGGGCCTCATGATGGCCACCGGCAGATCGAGACCGCAGGCCGATAAAATTCATTAATATTAATGTAGAATTGCGCACCGGTTACGTCAAGAATCCCCTGGAATCTGCGGAAGGTAGTTCTCCCGGGTTTGTCGGCCTTTTATTCTCCGGAAGAATCGAAAGAAACACCCCTGGGGATCGGAACGGGCGCTTCTCTCCGACAACCTCTTTCACCGGTTCGAGAGCGTCACGGGATTCCGGATCCTGGAGCGCTACGGGATGACCGAGACCGGAATGAATGCGTCCAATCTCATCGATCCGACCCAGCGCAAGGCGAAAAGCGTGGGGTATCCCCTCGCGGGAGTCACAGTCCGGGAGGTGGGGGACGACGGTGTCGACGTGCCGACGGGAGACGTGGGTGAGGTTTGGATCCGGGGGGACAATGTGTTCCAGGGGAAAAAGGGGATGAATCGAATTCACGGGAGATATAATGGCCGATACTCATCCACCGCACGGGAGTCGTGCATGATCATGATGATCGTGGCCCCGAACCTGTGCGAAAGTCTTGAGCGACTCCTGCCCGCCATGCTATCGTGAGGAGAAAACAGGCGATGGAGTTCGCCGAAAAAACCGCCTGTTCTTCCGACGGCTGATGACTCCTGCGATGGTTGCCTTCGCGGGAGTTTTTATTAACGGGGATATAGCCGGATGAGAGAGGATGTTTCGCCCAAGACCCGCCTGGATGCCATCCAAGGCATCTGCGCGCAATTCCGCATCGACTCGCTTGCCCCGCAGGTTGCGGCCACGTCCGAGACCCTTCGAAGCGGCGGCGTGGTCGACATCGCCGTCCTCGGGCAGTTCAAGGCGGGCAAGAGCTCGTTTCTGAACTGCCTGATCGGGAGAGAGGCCATGCCGGTGGATGTCCTTCCGGCGACCGCCGTCGTCACGAGGATCGGCTTCGGGACGGCCGACCGGGCCGTCGTTCACCGCATGGGGGGCGGGGATGAGGAGATTCCGGTGGACCGGTTGGCCGAGTTCGTGACGGAGCAGCGCAATCCGGGGAACGAGAAAAAGGTCTCGATCGTCGAGGTGTCGCTTCCCTCCCTCGCGGAGTTTCCCGGCGTCCGCTTCGTCGATACGCCGGGCCTGGGATCCATCTTCGCGCACAACACGATTGCCTCCATGGAATGGCTTCCCCGGGTGGGCGGGGCCCTCCTCGCGGTGAGCGTCAACCATCCCTTCTCCGGGGAGGACCGGAAGCTCCTCGAGGAGGTGTCCCGGTACACCCCGGAAGCGGCGATCCTTTTGACGAAAGCGGATCTGGTGACCGAAAGTCAGCTCGACGCGGTCGTCGAATTCACCCGGCGGCAGGTCGCGCACCATACCGGGAGGGAGCTCCCCATCCTCCCGTATTCGATCATGCCGGGCTACGAAACGTTCCGGGAGCAGGCGCGGGAGTCCCTGCTCCGGCGGGTCGTCGACAGGCGCGGGGAGAAGTTCGACGAGATCGTGAATCACAAGATCCGGTCGCTCGCTGCGGGCTGCCGGGGCTATCTCCGCCTGGCTCTTGGCGCCGCGGCCGCAGCCGGGCAGGCAAAGGCGGACCTGAAAGAGGCCCTTGCGCGGGAGCGGCGCGATCTCGGGTCGGTGCGAAGCGAGATCTCGCTCTTTTCCCGGGACATGAAGTCCCGCGTCCGCACGGCTGCCGGGGAGCGGTTCCATTCCTATCAGGGGAAGGTGGCCGGCCGGTTGAGCGAAGCACTCCCGGAAAAGATGGAAGGCTGGAAGGGGAATCTCGCGAAGACGACCCGGCAGTTCCAGGAGTGGCTCGCCGCGGCCCTCGAGGAGGAGTTGGCGGAAGTGTCGGCCGCCGGCGGGGATCCGCTTTCGGGATTTCTTTTCCAGGCCCGGGCGAGCTTTTCCCGCACCGTGCGCGCCTTCCAGGACAGGATCGCCAAGGAGATCGAGCGCGCCCTCGGCCTGCCCTTCGAGGGGGCGCAATTCACCGTCGAGATCGCGGAGCCGTCGAGACCCGACGTCCGGACGGGAAGGGCGTTCGACACCAGTGTCGAGCTGCTCTGGTTCCTCATCCCGATGGGGATCTTCCGGCCGCTGGTCCGGCGCCATTTCCTCCGGCGGATCCCCTGGGAGGTGGAGAAGAACCTCTCGCGGCTGGCCGCGCAATGGGCCGACGCCGTCAACGCCTCGATCGACGGCCTCGCCCGCCGGTCGATGGCGTTCCTGGCCAACGAACTGGCCACCATCGAGGGGCTGGTGGGCAACGCCTGCGACCGGAGGCCGGACATTCAAAAAGCCCTGGATCTCCTGGACTCCCACGAAGCCGGGGCCGCCTTCCACTGATCGATCCTGCGGGGCCGCAACATCCCCTATTGGTCGTAGTCGGAAAGCATCCGGAAATCCCCGGGCGTGTTGATGTTCATGAAGGAGCGAAAACCCGGATCGACCGCGGTGACTTCTTCCGCAGGAATTTCCCGCGTCCGCAAACGGCCGACGAGCGCCATGAGCGAAAAATCGCCTTTCTGCAGCGATTCCTCGATGAGCGGCAGGCACCCCTTTCCGTAAACGGCGCAGAGAGGCTCCGGGCCGTGGGGACCGCAGGGGATCACCAGGTCGGCCTCCTCCGTTTTTCCCGCCAGCAGTTCCAATAGGGAGGGGGAAAGGAACGGTGCATCGCAACCGACGGCTAGAACGTACGGATTCCGGCTGTGTCGCAGGGCGGCATCCACCCCGGAGATCGGCCCCTTTCCCGGGACCCGGTCGGGGATTTTCGGGCAAGGGACGAAGTCGAAAAGGCCGGGGTCGTTGGTGACCAGAAAAATATCCTCGAACAGGGGTTGCAGGGTTTCGTATACCCGGGCGACCAGCGGTCTGCCCCGGAACGAAAGGAGCGCCTTGTTTCTGCCCATCCGGCGGGATTTTCCTCCGGCCAGGATGGCGGCCGACATGTTCGGGATGCGGTGGACCGGTTCCCTCATCGGGGGAGATCCCCTTTGTTCTTTCCGTTGAAGATCGCCCAGAAGAGGATTCCCACCAGAAACCCGGCCGTGACGTTCACGGACAGGATCAGTCCCGCGGTGAGCAGGGCCACCAGGAAATCCTCCCTGCCGGGAAGGTCGCGCGCGGGGAGGGACAATTCCAGCCACGCGAAGACGAGAAGCGCGCCGAGGATGCTCTGCGGGAAGTTCTGGAGGGGGATCAGCAACGCCGTCGCCGCGGCGACCCCCACGGCCATCTTCATCCCCCCCAGGAACACGACGGAGCCGCCTGTCCTCGCCCCGAAATGATACTGGCCCGCCAGGCCCCCCGCCCTGTGGCAGACCGGCATCCCGCCGAACCAGCACGAGATCAGGTTCATGATCCCGAAGCTCCGCGCCATCTTCTCCTCGGGGATCTTTCTCCCGGGGAACAGGTCCCCGGAGAGGGCGCAGACGGCCACGACGGAGTTGAGCAGCGTGAGCGGGATCTGGGCGATCGCCCCTTTCGTGAACCCCCGCCACCATTCGGCGGGGGAGGGGATGATGACCCCGGGAACCCATGTCGTAAGCGTCCAGTTCTCGAACAGGCCGGGCCGGGAGACCCCAAGCAGGAGGTCCCCCAAGCAGGAACAGGATGAGAGCCGCGGGCACCTTGCGCCGGAAATAGGACAGGACGATCAGGGCAACGGATACCCCGCCGACCAGGAGGCTGTCCCATCCGACCATCGGGAGGGGGAGCATGGTCTGAACCCCCGTCAGAAGAAGCTTGAGTCCGATGCCGAGCTGGATTCCCCGGACGACGGGCCTGGGGGTGACCTCGGAATCGGGACATACTACATCGTCGCCACGGCGATCAACTGGTGGTACTACACGCGCAAAGGATGCGAGAAGCCGAGTTGACGCGCCCGGGACGGGAAATGAAGGCGAAAGGGTACATCGGTCTGATCACGAAGGGAACGCCTGCCCGGGGACTCGCCGGGGCCACCCTCGGGTTTTTCATCGGCTTTGCCGCTGTTTCCCTCTTCGGCCCGACCGCGAAAAGTTTACGGGGGATTTTGGGGCTTAGCCCCCTCGAGGTCGGGCTCCTGGTGGCCGCTCCCTCACTCTCCGGGTCTCTGCTGCGGATTCCCTTCTCGGCCTGGGTCGATACCACGGGAGGGAGAAAACCGTTCCTGGTCCTTCTCTTCCTCTCCATCGCCGGCATGGCGGGACTCTTTCTGACCCTCCACTTCTACTACCCGGAGCGGATGCCCCGTTCTTTCTTCCCGCTGATCCTGTTTCTCGGAGTGCTTTGCGGCTGCGGGATCGCCACCTTCTCCGTCGGGATCAGCCAGGTGGCGTACTGGTATCCCAAGGCCCGGCACGGCACCGCCTTGGGGACCTACGCGGGGATCGGGAACCTCGCCCCCGGGATCTTCACGCTCCTTCTGCCGTTTGCCCTCGTGTCCATGGGACTTGCGGGGTCCTACCTGGCATGGCTTGCCTTCCTCATCGCGGGAACCGGCCTCTATGCGGTCGTCGGGAGGAACGCGTGGTACTTCCAGATGGTCGCGCAGGGTGTACCCGTGGAGGAGGCCAAGCCGGCCTCCGCTGCACGAGGCCAGGAGATCTTTCCGGCCGGCAACCTGATCGAGAGCCTGCTCCTCTCCGCGAGGATCTGGAAAACGTGGGCTCTCGTGGCGGTCTACTTCACGACCTTTGGCGGGTTCATCGCCCTGACCGCCTGGCTCCCCGTCTACTGGATCTCTTTCTACGCGGTCACCCCCGTCGTCGCGGGGACGCTCGCCGGCGCCTACTCGATCCTGACCTCACTTGTCCGGGTGGGGGGAGGGTACCTTTCGGATCGCCTGGGCGGGGAACTCACGGGGATCCTTGCGCTGTGCTTCATGCTGGTCGGGGCGCTTATGATGACCCTTTCGGGGAACTTCCGTCTCTCCGTCGTCGCCGGGATTTTCCTGGCCATCGGCATGGGGGTGACCAACGCGGCCGTGTTCAAGCTGGTCGCCCAGGAGGTCCCCGAGGCGGTCGGCGGTGCCGCCGGATGGGTGGGGGGGTTAGGAGCGTTCGGGGGATTCGCCATCCCGCCGATCCTGGGCACCATCGTCGAGATCCGGGGGGCCGGGGGCTACGCGAGCGGGTTCGTGGTTTTCGTCGGGCTGGCCGCGATCTCCCTTCTCCTCGTCGGGGTGCTCCGGCAGAAACGCGCACGGGTTTTCGCGGCGATATAACCGGGGAGCAGGGGGGCGGCAGGCCCGGTCCGGCCGTTCCCCGCAATGCTTTCCCGACAACAGGCAAGGCCCCGCGAGGGGTCAGTTCCCCCCCGCCTCCTTTCCCCACAACTGCTGCAACCGTTGGCCGCGCCCGCAGTTGTACCGGTAGATCTTGTATCAAAGTGGGGCCCGACCGGTTCATGTCCGTCCTCACACGCCGCGACAAGGCACATATCGACGAATGGCAGACCGAGATGCTGGTCAATGCTCTTCGGGTCGGGAACATCAAGCTCCACATCACGGGACTCGCCGAAAAGGACCTGAAGGACGTGTTTGTGGATTCTGTCTCTTCGATCGAAGAAGCGGTCATGGGAAGCGTCAAGGTCCATGGAGACCCGGACGTCGCCGTGGTTCCCGAAGGACCCTACGTCATCCCTCGTTGTCACTGAGTTCGGGGGACCGAATCCGGCTTATCGTTTGGCGCTTCGAACTACCTTAGATCCCACGAACTGCTCTTCTTCCGTAGAACCCCTGAGCGCGACGGTGGACGCCTGCCCCCCGGTGATCGTCATTTGC
>DATEXR010000184.1 GCA_035256765.1 Candidatus Deferrimicrobiaceae bacterium
GTGGAGGTGGACTCCTTCCGGGGGCTTCTCATCGAATACGTGCGCCACAAGGAAGCGCACGTGGTGGTCCGGGGCCTCCGGGCCATTTCCGATTTCGAGTACGAGTTCCAGATGGCGCACATGAACAAGAAGCTCTCCCCCGAGGTCGACACCGTCTTCATGATGACGGGGGAGCGCTATTCCTATATCAGCTCCCACATCGCCAAGGAGATCGCGCGATTCGGCGGGAAGATCGACGACCTGGTCCCCCCCTTGGTCCGGGACAGGATGCTCCGGAAGCTCGGGAAGAAGATTTGATCCAACATCTTTACCTCGCATCGCGGGGAAAGGAGCGTACCTTGAAGAAACTCGCACGCAGGGTGGGCAAGATCCAGCCGTCTCCGACACTGGCCATCACGAGCAAGGCCAAGGCGATGAAGGCCCAAGGGATCGACGTCGTCGGGTTCGGGGCCGGCGAGCCGGATTTCGACACGCCGGACCACATCAAGGCGGTGGCCAAAAAGGCTTTGGACGACGGCTACACGAAGTACACGCCGGTTCCCGGGACCCCGGAACTCAAGGACGCCGTGATCGCGAAATTCAAGCGTGACAACGGCCTCGAGTACAAGAGGGAGAACATCATCGTCTCCGTGGGGGCGAAGCACTCCATCTACAACGTCGCCCAGGCGTTTTTCGAGGAAGGGGACGAGATCGTCATCCCCGCTCCCTACTGGGTTTCCTATCCCGACATCGTCCTTCTGGCGGGCGCCACGCCGGTGATCGTCGACACGAAGGAGGAACACGGCTTCAAGCTGACTCCCGAAGAGCTCGACAGGGCGATCACGCCCAGGACGAAGTGCGTGATCCTGAACAGCCCCTCCAACCCCACGGGGGCGGCGTACACCGGGGAGGAGCTGAAACGGATCGCGGAGGTGATCGTCCGCCGGGACGTGACGGTCCTGTCCGACGACATCTACGAGAAGCTCGTGTACGACGGCTTCCGGTTCGCAAGCATCGCCTCCTTCGGGGAGGAGATCCGGAAACGGACGATCGTCGTCAACGGGTTGTCCAAGGCGTACTCGATGACGGGGTGGAGGATCGGGTACGTGGCGGCGGACAAGGAGCTGGTCGAGGCGATGAACAACATCCAGAGCCAGAGCACGAGCAACCCGGTCTCCTTCTGCGACAAGGCGGCGGTCGAGGCGCTCAACGGCCCGCAGGATTTCCTGAAAGGATGGGTGGCCGAATTCGACCGGAGGCGCCGCTATATCGTGGACCGGCTCAACAAGATCCCCGGAGTCTCCTGCCTTCTCCCCCAGGGGGCGTTCTACGTCTTTCCAAACTTCTCGAAGGTGTACGGGAAGAAGACCCCGTCGGGCAGGAAGATCGACAGCTCCTCCGATCTTGCCGCCTATTTGCTGGAGGATCACAAGGTGGCGTCCGTCCCGGGGGTGGCGTTCGGGGCCGACGCCTGCCAGCGGTTGTCGTACGCGACGTCGATGAAGAACATCGAGAAGGGAATCGACCGCATCGAGCAGGCCGTCAAAGACCTCCGCTAGCCGGGCAGCGCCTGCGATGTCGACGGGGCCCCTGGCTCGCGGGGGGCTTCCCCTCCGCTACGCTCGCGACCTTGCGCCCGCTCGCTGCGGTTCCGCTCGCGAGAACGGACCCCGCTTTGCGGGGATATTCCTCTCTCGCTCCACACGCCGCTCCGGGGAACCCCCCGCATCGCCTGAGGGTCCCCGGACGCTCAGCGAACGAGCCGTGCGGCAACTTCCCGGTGCGTTCCATGTGCCGGGGCGGATGCGGCGGAGCAGCCGAAGGATGGGGGGTCCAAGCGGAGCTTTCCGGGAGGAAGGTCAAGCGCAGACCTGCGGGTAAATCGCAGGTCGAGCGACGAAGCGAGCGACCCCCCTCCGAGGATGCATAAGCCGCTCATGACGCCCCCTATTGGGGCGCTGTCAAAGGCGCGGAAGGCGACGGCCGCTTACAGGGGACGCCTTCCGGTCCTCCGGAAGCGGAAATAGTCGGCGAGGATCTTCGCGTGGTCGAAGGCGAGGGGGGTGGGCAGGCTCCGCCGCCCGAAGAGCCGGGCCTCGGAGGCGTCGTCCCCCCCTTTCGGCGTTCCCTCCGCCGTGGCGACGTACACGGTCGAGATCGTGTGCCGGCGGGGGTCCCGGGCCGGATCGGAATAGACGCCGAGAAGGGCGGTGAGGGTCACCGAAAGACCCGTCTCCTCCCGCGCCTCCCGGATCGCCGCTTCTTCCGCCCTCTCCCCCCGGTCGATGAACCCCCCGGGGATGGCCCATCCGGCGGGGGGGTGTTTCCTCCGGATGAGGACGATCTTCTCGCCGACCTCGATGATGATGTCCACGGTGGGAAGGGGGCCACGGGCCAACATTTCCTCCTGTTGTGTTATAAAGTGTATATGAATTTCGCCTCGCCCGCCGCCATATTCGTGTCGTCCTTCATCATCGCCCTCTCGGGCGCCCTGATGCCGGGCCCGCTCCTCGCGGTGACCGTCCGGGACACGAGCCGGCAGGGGTTCGTGGCGGCTCCGCTTCTCGTCCTGGGGCACGGAATTCTCGAGGCCGGGCTTCTCGCGCTCATCCTGCTCGGGCTGGCGGAATGGGTGCGGGGGGATATGGCGACGTCGGTGATCGCCCTGGCGGGGGGGGCGATGCTTCTCTGGATGGCGGTGGGGATGATCCGTGAAGTCCGGACGCTTCGGCTCGATGTGAACGGAAGGGAGGCGGCTTCCCGGACCGGGGGGGGCGACGGCAGGCGCGCGAGTCTTTTCCGCCCGGTATTCTCCGGCATCGTGGCGTCGATTTCGAACCCCTACTGGACGATCTGGTGGGCCACGATCGGCCTGGGCTACCTTCTCATCTCGCAAAAGCTGGGGACCGCGGGAATCGCCCTGTTCTTCGCCGGGCACATCCTGGCCGATGCCGTCTGGTACCTGTTCATCGGCTTCGCCGTGTCCGCGGGGAGAAACCGCTTCACCGACCGCGTCTACCGCTGGATCGTGGGCTCCTGCGCCCTGTTCCTCTTCTTTTTCGCGATCTCGTTCGGGTATTTCGGAGTGACCAGGCTCTTCCGCATTTGGTGATCCGTATGCCGCGGCAAGGAGGCATGGGGGGATGAAGGCGGTCGTGATGGCCGGCGGGTTCGGGACGAGGCTTCGTCCCATCACGGAAAAGCTTCCCAAACCAATGGCCTACGTGGCCAACCGGCCGATGATGGAGCACGTGGTGCGGCTCTTGAAGCGCTCCGGGATCCTGGACCTCGAAGTTCTCCTGTACTTCTACCCCGACAAGATCACCTCCTATTTCGGGGACGGGTCCCCCTGGGGCGTCCGGATGAACTACATCGGGGCCGAATCCGATTACGGGACGGCGGGAGCCGTCAAGAACGCCGAGTCGCGGATCGATGGCACCTTCCTCGTCATCAGCGCCGACATCATCACCGATTTCGATCTCTCCCGGGCGATCGAATTCCACCGGGAGCGCAAGGCCGCCGCCACGATCGTGCTCACCCGGGTCACCAACCCTCTCCAATACGGGATCGTCATCACGGAGGAGGATGGACGGATCGTCCGGTTCCTCGAAAAACCGTCGTGGGGGGAGGTCTTTTCCGACACGGTGAATACGGGCATCTATATCCTGGAGCCGGAGGTGCTCTCCCTCATCCCCGAGGGAAAGAGCTTCGACTTCAGCAAGAACGTCTTCCCGCTGATGCTGTCGCGGGGGGACAGGCTCCTGGGGTACATCGCGGAAGGGTACTGGAAGGACGTGGGGAACCTGGACGAGTACCTGAACGTCCACCTGGACATCCTTTCCGGAAAAGTCGGGATCGAGTTCGACGGGAAGAAGGCGGGCAGCGGGAACGTGTGGATCGGCGAAAATTCCCGCGTCGACTTCACCTCCGACCTGCAAAACGTCGTGATCGGAAAGGACTGCGTCGTGGGGGCCGGCGTCTCCGCGGAAAACGTGGTTCTCGGGGACGGGTGCATCGTCGAGGACGGCGCGGTGCTCCAGTCCTCGGTCGTGTGGCCCCGCACGGCGATCCACAAGGGGGTGCGCCTTCTCGAGAACATCATCGGGTCGGACTGCGTGATCCGGGGGCGTGCCTTCCTCGCCGAGCGCGCGGTGATCAGCGATCATTGCATCATCGGGACCGAGGCGGTGGTCAAGGCGAATGTCAAGGTGTGGCCGCACAAGGAGGTCGAGGACGGCGCGGTCCTCTCCTCCTCGCTGGTGTGGGGGGAGAAATGGGCGCGGTCCCTGTTCAGCGCCTACGGCATCTACGGGCTCGCCAACCACGAGATCACCCCCGAGTTCGCCGCCAAGGTCGGCGCGGCGTTCGCTGCGACCTTCGGGAAAAAAGTCGTCCTGTCCACGAGCCGGGACTCCCACAAGACGTCGCGGATGATCAATCGGGCCATCATGACCGGGATGCTGTCGGTCGGGGTAAACGTCCACGACTACGGCGTCACGCCGCTGCCTGTCGTCCGGTACCTCTCGCGGAACCACCGGGAGGAAAAGGGAGGGGTGCACACGCGGAAAAGTCCCTTCGACCCCTCCTTCGTGGACCTGAAATTCTTCGACGACAACGGGCTGAATCTCCCTGTGAGCGTGGAACGGAGCATCGAGTTTCTCTTCTTCCGGGAGGACTTCGTCCGCGCGGACACCGAGGAGACGGGGGAGATCTCCTTCCCCGTGGGGGG
>DATEXR010000185.1 GCA_035256765.1 Candidatus Deferrimicrobiaceae bacterium
TGTCCCAGTTTGACCAGGATGAGGTCCCCCGCCGGGTGCCCGTACGTGTCGTTGACCTTCTTGAAGTGGTCGATGTCGAACAGGAGGAGTGTCAGGGGATGCGAGTAGTTCCGGGCGCGGCGCAACTCCGCCTCGAACCGCTGGGTGAAATATCCCCGGGAGTAGACCTTGGTCAGGGGGTCGATCGCTGCGCTTTGCTCCGCCGACTCGATCGTCGTGGCGTGCTGGAACGAGTTGCCGAGCAGGTCCGCCATCATCGATGCGAAGGCGATTTCCTCGCTCAGGCGGATTTCGCTCGAAACCACCACGAGGGCGCCCACGACCTCCGAATCCATGGTCACCGGGGCCACGAGATCCGGCATGATCCCGTTCCTTTCCAGGGAGTTCAACCCCACCGGCCATTGTGTTTTCGACGAGACGTGATCTTCCTTCGTGGTGACGACCCGGTTGGAAAGGGCCATCCCCAGGATTCCGTCATCGGGGCTGATGCGGATCTTTCCTTTCCAGTTCGCCGGGAAACCGACTCCCTCGACCAGAGTGAGCTGGGTTTCCCCCCTGGCCGGGGCGAAGAACCCGACCTGGGAGGCGTGGAAGAACTCCTTCATGAACCGGACGGCGATCGATGGTATGGCGGTGATGGCCAACCTCCCGGTCAGGCTCCTCACGATCATCGGGATCCGGGTGGCGATCTCCCTCTTCCGTTGGAGTTCCGCCTGCGTCTTGGTCATATCGTTGGTCAGTTCCTGATAGCTCCGCAGCAGACGCTCGGTTTCCGTCTTGCTCTCGGTCTGCGTGGATCGGCGGATCAGCCATCCGATGATGAACCCCAATAAGGTCCCCGCCATGGCGACCACCGCTATCAGTGGGGAAAACAGGTCCTGGCCCATCGCCTCTGTAACCCTTCCTCTTTCCGGGATCCGGTGCGCTATCCCTCGCCCTCCTACTCCGGGAGGCAGTGGGGGAGATTCCCGTTCGGGATGATAGTAACAACAAAGAGGGCGGAAAAAAACATCCCTGTTTACGATCCCGGAAAAATCGCGAACGTACTCTCCGCCTTCCTCCGGGCCAAGGCCTTCCCAACGGCCGGAAATGCGACAGGCCGGAAATGCGATTTTGCGGCGGCCCTTCCGTCCCTGTACAATACAGGGCAACGGTGGCGCGGCCGGATGGGGGAATGACCCATCCGCCGGGCGGCCCCAATCGCGCGGAGGAACAACAACCCGGGACCGGAAAGGGGAGACCCCTCCGCGATCCCGGGATCCAGGGGATGACCGATTTTCCCGACATCGGCGACCTGCCCGAACGGGCGGCGAATCTCGCCGCGAGGCTTTCGGAGTGCGACATCTGCCCCCGGGTCTGCCGGGTGAACCGGAAAGAGGGGGAACGGGGCGTCTGCGGCGTCGGGAAGAACGCCGCGGTGGCGTCGTTCGGCCCCCACTTCGGCGAGGAAGCCCCCCTGGTGGGGTACAAAGGCTCGGGGACCGTCTTCTTCTCCGGCTGCAACCTCCGGTGTGTCTTCTGCCAGAACTACGAGATCAGCCACCAGGTCGAGGGGAGCGAGGAGTCCGCGGAGAGGCTCGCCGGCATCTTCCTTTCGATCCGTTCGATGGGCTGCCACAACCTGAATTTGGTCACCCCGACGCACGTGACGCCCCAGGTCCTGGAGGCCCTGTCCATAGCCGCGTCGCGCGGGTTGGCAATCCCGGTGGTGTACAACTGCGGGGGGTACGAAAGCGTCGATACGCTGCGGCAGCTCGAGGGGGTGGTCGACATCTACATGCCCGACGTCAAGTTCCTCGACGCGGAGGCGGCGGCGCGGTACTGCGACGCCCCGGATTATCCCGAGGTGGTACGCGCGGCGCTTGCGGAGATGGCCCGTCAGGTGGGGCCTCTTTCCCTCGATCGCCACGGAATCGCCCGCCGGGGGCTTCTCGTCCGCCACCTCGTCATGCCCGGGGAGGCCTCGACGACCCGCCAAGTGATCGACTTTCTCGCCGAAGGGATCGGGAAGGACACCTACCTGAATCTGATGAACCAGTACCGCCCGTGCGGGCGGGCACTCGAGTTTCCGGAGATCGGCCGTCGCACCTCGGAAAGCGAGTGGCGGGAGGCGCGGGACTACGCCCTCGAAAAAGGGATGGTTCGCCTGGACGCAGTGTAGGGCCGCAGGGGAAACGGGGAGCCCCGCAGGGTCGCCGCGCCTTGACACCGGTCGCTCCGGGTTGGTACATTACAATTTAGCACTCTTCCTGTTCGAGTGCTAAATTCCTCCCCGGGAAAGGGAAAATGACGGCAGTGCTGGATGACCGAGGAGCGAAGGTGCTTCGCCTCATCGTCGAAGATTACATCGAATCGGCGGAGCCCGTCGGCTCGCGCACCATTTCCAAGAAGATGGGGCAGGTCCTCTCGCCCGCCACGATCCGGAACATCATGGCGGACCTCGAGGAGATGGGGTACCTGTGCCAGCCCCACACCTCGGCGGGGCGCATCCCCACCGGCGCGGGCTTCCGGTATTACGTCAACTACCTCCTCGCAAGGCGCCAGCTGGCCAGGTCCGAACGCGACCTGCTCCAGCAGGTGACGGGGGAAGAGAGCGCCGGCGCGGACGAGGTGGTGCGCCACGCCAGCCGCCTTCTGTCGAACCTCTCCCGGCATGCGTGCGTGGTCGTCGTCTCCCGGTACTTGCACCAGGTGCTCCGGTCCCTCGGTTTCCTCCGCGCGTCCAGCGAAAGGATTCTGCTGGTGGCCGTGCTCCAGGGCGGCTGGGTCCAGCACCGCCTCATCGAGGGAGAGCATCGCCTCACGTCCGACGAGCTCGAAAAGATCAACGCCTACCTGAACGAGATGGCGGTGGGGTTCACCCTTCCCCAGCTTCGCGTGAAGATCCTGAACGAGATGAAGAAGGAGAAGACGCGCTACGACCGCCTGATGCGCAAGGCCCTCCTGCTCGGATCCAAGGCCCTGGCCGATGCCGTTCCCGGGGAAGTCTACATCGAGGGGCGGGCCAACATTCTCGAGCAGCCGGAGTTCGCCGAGGACGTCCATAAGCTCAAGCGGATCCTCCACGCCTTCGAGGAGAAGAATATCATCCTGCGGCTTCTCGACGCCGCGCTCGAGAGCGACGCCATCCAGGTTTCCATCGGTTCCGAGAACCAGGTGGAGGATCTGCCCGAAATCGCGGTGGTCGCCTCGGGATATCACCAGGGGGAAAACGCGATGGGAGGGATCGGGCTCATCGGCCCGGTCCGCATGGATTACTCGCGGGTCATCCCCCTCGTGGAATACACGGCCCGTGTCTTGAGCTCCGTCCTGGAGCAACGATAGCGGCGCGGCCGGTTCCCCGCAATCGGACAAGCGGAAAGGAAGTCCCATCTCGACGAGACGAGGGGCATCGGATATGACGAAGAAGGAAAAAAGTCCCGAGCAGGATGCCGGAGAGGCCGCCGGGGAGATCCTTCCGGAGGCGGCGGAACCGGGGGAGCAGGAGGTCTGCTCCGAACCGGAGGAGGATGAGCTCGCCCGCGTCAAAAGCCGGCTGGCCTACCTCGCTGCGGAGTTCGACAATTACCGCAAGCGAGCGGCCCGGGAAAAGGAGGCGATCGTCTCCTTCGGGAACGAGCGGATCCTCCTCGCGATTCTGCCTTTCCTGGACAACCTGGAGCGGGCGATCACCCGATCCCGATCCACCGGGGAGGAAGGGGCCCTCTCCTCCGGTGTCCGGATGACATACGACCAGATCCTGGCCGAGCTCCGGAAGTTCGGGCTGGAGCAGATATCCGCCGTCGGGGAGCCGTTCGACCCGAACCTGCACGAGGCGATCGCCAGGGTCCCGTGGGGGGGAAAGCCCGAAGGCACGGTTCTGGATGAGAGCCGCAAGGGGTACCTCCTGAACGGGCGTCTTCTCCGCCCTTCCCAGGTGACCGTGGCGCATGGGGCGCCGGAGTCCGGACCGCCCGGCAGGGAGGGCGGCGACGGGCCCGGCTGTTCCGCGCAGGGGAGCGCAGATGGAGAGACGTGATTACTACGATGTGCTCGGCGTGCAGAGGACCTGCACCCTCGAGGACCTGAAGAGGGTCTACCGGAAGCTCGCCCTCGAATACCACCCGGACCGCAACTCCGGCAACCAGGAGGCCGAGGAGCGTTTCAAGGAGGTCAACGAGGCCTACTCCGTCCTCTCCGACCCGCAGAGAAGGGAGCAGTACGACATGTACGGCCACGCGGCGCCGTCCGGCCAGGGGTTCGAGGGGTTCGGGGGATTCGGCTTCGCAGGCGTGGAGGAGATCTTCAACGAGTTCTTCGGGCTCGGGTCCGTTTTCGGCGGGGTCCGCGACCGGTCCCGCCGGGGGGCGGACCTCCGGTACAACCTCGCCGTCAAGTTCGAGGAGGCGGTGTTCGGGACCGAGAAGGAGATCGTGGTCCCCCGGACCGGGTCCTGCCGGGAGTGCTCGGGGACGGGGGCGAAGAAGGGGACCCGCCCGGAAAGGTGCGGCGCATGCAACGGCCGCGGGCAGGTGACCGTCCAGCAGGGGTTTTTCTCCCTTTCCCGGACGTGCGGGCGGTGCCGCGGCACGGGCGAGGTGATCAAGGAGCACTGTCCCGCATGCGCCGGAAGCGGGATGGTCCAGGAAAAGAGGCCGCTCAAGATCAAGGTGCCCCCCGGGGTGGACAACGAGACCCGCCTGAAACTGCGGGGAGAGGGGGAGGCCGGGCGCGGAGGCGCCTCCGCGGGAGACCTCTACGTCGTGATCTCGGTGGGGGACCATCCGTTCTTCGCGAGGAAGGGGGCGGACCTGTTCTGCGAGGTGCCGATCACCTTCTCGCAGGCGGCCCTCGGGAGCGAGATCGAGGTGCCCACGCTCTCCGGCAGGAAAAAGATCACCATCCCTCCGGGTACGCCGTCCGGGCACGAGTTCGTCATCCGGGGAGAGGGGGTCACGGTCATCAATTCCCACCGCAGGGGGAACCTCGTGGTGCGCGTCCTGATCGACGTGCCGAAGAAACTGACGAAGCGTCAGAAGGAACTGCTGGCCGAGTTCCAGCAGATCTGCGAGCATTCGCCGGGGTCCGCATCCCGGACCTTTTTCGAGAAGGTCAAGGAGATCTTCGGTTGAGCTCCGCCTCCGGGCCGCGCGGCGGATCCGGTCCGGCCATCGGGGTGGGTCCGGCGCGACGGGCGCGCGCCTTCCCCGGCCTGGCCTTCCTCATTTTGGCTCTCCTCCTGACGCCGGCGCGCGGGGAGGAGCCGCCGCCCTTTCTGGGGTCGCTTTCCGATACGGTGCCGGTGGAACGCCCGGCCGGGACGACGGTCGGGAAGGGAGGAACCCCGGGGGGGATCGTTCCCCTGGCCCTCCTTCGGAACGCCGAGACGGAATTCCGGTCCGGGGACCCCGCCAAGGCACTCTCCCTGTTTCTCGACCTCGCGTACAACTTTTCCGACGACGAGCGCAAGGGGTTCGTCTGGATGAGGGTCGCCGACCTGCTCCTGGCGAGGCAGGAGTTCCGGCAGGCCCTCGACGCGGCGGACAAGGCGGTCCTTCTGTCCCGGGCGCGCTTCCTCGTTCTCTCCGCGATGGATCGGAAGTTCCGGATCTACCGGGAATTGCGATGGGATACCGAGGCCCGCCAGGCCGCGGCGTATCTATTGGACCAGGGATACATCGACGCGGACTCGTCGGAACTCCTTTCGGGGATGGCCCGCGCGGACGCCCGGGAAGGAAAGATCTCCCTGGCGCTGTCCGAATACACCCGGGCGATCTCCTCGGCGGCCGATCCCGGGGTCACCCGGCGTCTCGCGGACGAACGGAACGCCCTGATCGACGGGTTGGCGGACATCCCGGCGCTCTGGGATGCCGCGCAGTCGGAGGAGAATTCCGAGATCCGGGCCCACCTGTACCTGCATCTCGGCCGGCTGGCGGTCCGGAGAGGGTTTTCCGGTATGGGAGCCTTCGCCCTGGAGAGGGCATCCCGCACCGGAGGGGCATCGGGCGAGGAAGCGGCCCGGCAGGTGTCCCGCCTGGAGAAGTTCCTCGGTTCCCGGCCGAAGATCGCGGGGCTCGTCCCCTTGAGCGGGAAGTACGCGGACCTGGGGTTCGCCGTGCTCTGCGGGGCGGAAGTGGCGATCCGCCGCTCGCGCAGCCAGGAGGCGGAGCCCCTGTCTCCGGTGCTGCGCTGGATGGACACGGAAGGACAGCCCGGGAGGGCCCGCGTGCTGTTCCAGATGGCCTTCGCCGAGAGGTCCGTGATCGGGTTCATCGGGCCGCTCACGGGGGAGGAAGGGCATTCGGTGAGCGCCGTCTTCGATCCGAAGTCTCCCCCGGTCCTCTACCTGGGGCAGAAGACGATCCCGGAGAAGCCGTTCCTCTACTCGTTCGGGCTCACCCCGAGGCAGGAGGCGCGCGCGGTCCTGTCCCATCTGGCGAGGAAAGGGAGAAACGACCTGATCCTTTTCCACCCGGATAACGGCTATGGCCGCGGGTTCGCGGACGCGGTGGCCGCCGCAGCCGGGGAGACGGGCGTCCGGGTGGGCAGGACGGTTTCCTACAGCCCGGAAACCAGCGATTTCACGGGCGTGATACGCAAGGCGGTGGGAAACGCCGCCTTCTCCCGCTTTTCCTCCGGGAAGGAGAAGGGTGCGGCGATGAAACTGCCGCAGGATGCGATCCTCATCGCGGACCGTTGGGAAAAGGTGTTTCTCCTCGCCTCCCAACTCCGGTTCTACAACATCTACCTTCCCCTGGCCGGCTTTTCGGGGTGGAACAACGAGGAACTGCTCGGGAAGGCCAAGGATGCCGTGAACGGCTCCGTGTTCTCCGTGGACTACGCCGGCGGGGGGGCGGGGTCTCCGGGAGAGATGTTCCGGAAGGAGTACGAGGAGGCGCTGGGACGCAGCCCCTCCCGCTTCGAGGCGATGGGGTATGACGCCGCCCTTCTTCTGGCGGAATCGTCCCGCCTCGAGGCCGCGAACGATTCCCGTCCGGCGGAAGAGGAAACCCGCGGGAAGATCGTCCGGTTACGGACATTCCGGGGGGTCACCGGAACGTTCCAGTTCGGGCCCGCCGGAGAGGTGCGCCGGAAGGTTTCCCTCCTGGCCGTGGAACTCGGGAACTTCATCCCGGTCCCGGAGCCCTAGCTCTCTTCCCCCATGAGGAACCGGTTCGAAGAGGAGGTAAGGGATGTCTTCGCCGCAGGCGGCCCGCTCGCCCGCGCGCTTGCCGGGTTCGAGCCGAGGCCCGGCCAGTTGCGGCTGGCCCTGGCCTGGGCGGGCGCTCTCGCCCGCGGGGAGACCCTGGTGGCGGAGGCGGGGACCGGCAGCGGGAAAACGCTTGCCTACCTGATCCCCTCCGTCCTGTCGGGGCGCAAGACGGTCGTTTCCACGGGGACGAAGACGCTCCAGCAGCAGATCGTCGAAAACGACGTCCCCCTCGTCCGGGAGACGCTGCGGTCCTCCTTTTCCTGCGTCGTGGTGAAAGGCCGCGGGAATTATCTCTGCCGCCGCCGGTGGAAGCGCTTCGCCGCCGAGCCGCTCTTCGAGTTTCCCGGGGAGGCGGGGCACTACGAGAGAATGCGCCGTTTCGCCGAGACGACGCGGATTGGGGATATCTCCGAATGCCCGGGCATTCCCGACGATTTTCACGCATGGTCGGAGGTCAACGCCCGGAGCGAGATGTGCGACCCCTCGTCCTGCCCGGAAACCGAGCGGTGCTTCCTCGCGGAAGTCCGTCGCCGCGCCCAGTCGGCGGACCTGGTGGTGGTGAACCACCACCTCTACTTTGCCGATCTGTCGATCCGGAGGAAGAGGGAGGGGGCGCCGGACCCGTCCGGGAGAGGGGGGATGGGCCGGGGCGGGGAAGTCCTCCCCCCGGCCGACGCCGTGATTTTCGACGAGGCCCACGGCATCGAGGAGGTCGCTTCCTCATTTTTCGGAGTGTCCGTCTCGCTCGCCCGGGCCCTGGAACTGTTCCGGGATCTCACTCGCGCCGCCCGGAGGGATGAGAAGGGGTGGCGGCTTATTCCTCCCGCCGCGGAGGAGTTCCGGAGGACCGCCGATGCGCTGTTCCGCTCGGCGGGAAGCGGCGAGGGAAGGTTCTTTCTCCCGCGGCCGGGTGCGGACCGGATCTTCGACCGGCTCTCCGCGGATCTCCTGCGGACGGGGGAGGAGCTGTCCCGGGCCCTCTCCTCCACTCCGGGAACCCTGTTCCTGGACGAGGATTCGGCGGGGGAGGCGGAGGCCCTCCTGCGCAGGGTCGATTCCTTCGCGGGGGACTTCGGGCTCCTCCGCGAATCGGATCCGGCGACCGCCGTGGCGTGGGGGGAACGCCGGGGGAACGCCGTGTCGCTGCAGCGAACTCCCGTCGAGGTCTCGCCCTTTCTCGCCGAAGGGTTGTGGAGCGGGGGCTTCCCGGTCCTGTTGACCTCGGCGACCCTGTCCGTTTCCGGGACCTTTTCCTATTTCCGGAAACGGGTGGGCCTTGCCGAGGTTGCCGCAAAGGAACTGATCGTGGATAATGAGTTTGACTTCGCTGGAAAAGCGCTGGTTTACGTGCCTGCCGGCCTTCCCGATCCCGGCGACGAGGGGTTTCCGGCTTCCGCGGCCAGGGAAATCGCGGAGATCCTGGGTTTGTCCGGCGGCGGCGGGCTCGTTCTCTGCACGAGTTACCGGACGCTCGGCGCGCTGGTGGAGGGATTGAGGGGGATATGGCCTCACCCGCTGCTCGTCCAGGGAGAGGCCCCCCGAACGCACCTCCTCAAGGCGTTCCGGGAGGATGCGGACACGGTCCTGATCGGTACCGGGACGTTCTGGGAGGGGATCGACGTTCCCGGCGAGTCGCTTCGCTGCGTGGTGATCGACAAACTCCCCTTCGCCCCGCCGAACGACCCGGTGGTGACGGCCCGTATCCAGGCGATCCGGGAGAAGGAGGGGGACCCCTTTTACGACTACCAGGTCCCCGAGGCGGTGCTGGCGCTGCGGCAGGGGATCGGGCGTCTGTTGCGGAGATATGACGATTTCGGGGTGATCGCCCTCCTCGACCACAGGGTGATCACGAGAGGATACGGGGCGATCTTCCGGGATAACCTCCCCGCGATGCCTTGGACCCGCGACCGGACCGTGGTGTCGGAGTTCTTCCGTCGTTTCCGGGAGGGACGGGAAGGGGGCAGGGAGAGGAAAAGGCGATGATACGAAAGGCGGTATTTCCGGCGGCGGGTTTCGGAACGCGGTTCCTTCCGGCCACGAAGGCTTCTCCCAAGGAGATGCTGCCTCTCGTGGACAAGCCGCTCATCCAGCACGGCGTGGAGGAGGCGCGAGCCGCCGGCATCCGGGACATGATCATCGTGACCGGCCGGGGAAAGCACGCGATCGAGGATCACTTCGACGTCGCCTACGAGCTGGAGGACCTTCTCCAGAAGAAGGGGGACGGCGCGCAGCTCGCCATCGTCCGGGCGATCACGGACCTGGCCGACTTCTTCTACGTGAGGCAGCACATGCCTCTCGGCCTGGGGCACGCCGTCCTGCGGACCATGGACATCGTCGGGGAGGAGCCGTTCGCCGTCGTCCTCGCCGACGACGTGATCGACTCGAAGGTCCCCGTGCTCCGCCAGATGATCGACGTCTACGAGAGATACAGCGCCGACTCGGTCCTCGCGATCCAGCGGGTGCCCCGGGATCAAGTCTCGCGGTACGGCATCATAAAGGGAAAGAGAGTCGCGGAAGGGGTGTACGAGGTGCTGGACTTGGTCGAGAAGCCGAAGCCCGCCAAGGCGCCGTCGGACCTGGCGATCATCGGCCGGTACATCCTCTCTCCCGCCATCTTTCCCGCTCTGGTGGCGACCCGTCCCGGCGCGGGGGGGGAGATCCAGCTCACCGACGCGCTCCGATCGCTGGTCGCCCGGGAACGGATGCTCGGGTACGAGTTCGAGGGGGTTCGGTACGACGCGGGGAACAAGCTCGGTTTCCTGATGGCCAACATCGCATTCGCCCTGAAGGACCCGGAGTTGGGGCCGGGCCTGCGCGCCTTCCTTGCCAAGGAGAGAAAGAGATGAGCAAAACGCCCAAAAGAAGGGACCGGGAGGAGGGGGAGGCCGTCATCCTCCGGGAGAGCGTGGGGAGGGTGACGTTCCTCGATCTGTTCGGGGACCCGGCGTTCCTGCCCCCCGCGGATGTCAACGAAAACACCGAGGAGCTCGTCATCCGGCTGGAGCTTCCCGGCGTGGGGAGGAACGAGGTCGCGGTCTTCGTGCAGGGAGGGACGATCGAGGTGCTCGGGGAGAAGATGCGGGATGTGTGCGGGGAGGATGCCTCCTTCCTGTGCGTCGAGCGGACCTTCGGGAAGTTCCGCCGGAGCTTCGAGTTGACCGGCTGCCTGAACAAGGGGTTGGCGAGGGCGGAGTTTAAGAACGGCGTTCTGGTGCTCTGCATCCCCAAGTGCGAGGAGCGGCGCGGCAAGAGGAAACGCATCAGGATAGAGGCGGAGGACTAGTGTACCGTCTCGTAAATAGCTTGTTGCACCGAGAGCGTCGATGCGCCGCGCCAGCAAGGCGC
>DATEXR010000186.1 GCA_035256765.1 Candidatus Deferrimicrobiaceae bacterium
GATCGTGGCGGGCGAGAGGACCTGCCCCATCTTCTTGGAAATGGTGCGCGAGCCGACGGGCTCCGCCGATTCGATGTAATCTTCGACGATGAGGCGAAGCACCTTCGCTCCTCGGTCATCCAGCACTACCGTCATTTTCCCTTTCCCGGGGAGGAATTTAGCACTCGAACAGGAAGAGTGCTAAACTGTAATGTACCAACCCGGAGCGACCGGTGTCAAGGCGCGGCAGACCTTTGGGGACTCACCGTTTCTCCCGCCGCCCGGGGGCGATCACCCCGACCGCGATGTCCGCCACGTTCGTTCCGGTCGGACCGGTATGAAAGAGGTTGTTGAGCGCCGACAGAACTGCGTGGGAGTCGTTGTCGACGAGGTGGGCGCGGGGGGAGTACCCCTTGGTCCTTGCGCTCGCACAGGTGTCTCCGTAGGCGAACGCCCCGGCGGCGTCTGTGACGCCGTCGATCCCGTCCGTGGTCCCGCAGAGGATCCCCATATCCTCCACACCGTCCAGAGCGATCGCGGCGGCGAGGGCGAACTCTTGGCACCGGCCCCCTTTTCCTTTTCCGGTAACGGTCACCGTCGTCTGCCCCCCCGCAAGTAGAATGATCGTGTGCCCGGGGGACGTCATGTTCGACACCTTCCGCATTTCCGACACGAAAGCGCGCCCGCATTCCCGGGCCTCTCCCCGCAGGAACCCCGGCAGGGTGCGGACCATCGCCGCGCGGTCGCCCCTCGCGGCCACAGCGGCCGCCTCGAGGGCCGTCCGGTTGGTCGCGAGGACGGCCGCCATCACCCCTGCGAAGGCCGGGTCTCCCGGCTTGAGGGTCTCGGGGATCCTTCCGACATCCCCTGCCTCGAGATGCTCGCGCACGGAAGCCGGGACGTTCGGCAGGATCTTACGCCGCGCAAGAATGGTCAAGGCGTCCCGGTAGGTGGTGGGGTCAGGGGAAAACGGTCCGGAGGCGACGACGGACGGATCGGACCCGGGCACGTCGGAAAGAAGAAGCACCCACACGCGGGCGGGGTGTGCGGCCTCCGCCATCCGTCCCCCTTTCACCAGGGAGAGATGCTTCCGCACCGTGTTGATCTCGCCGATGTCCGCCCCCGAGTGCAGCAGGAATTGGACCACGCGCTGGTTTTCGCCGACGGAGATGCCCGCCGGTAACGTGGAGAGCATGGCGGAGCCGCCACCGGACAGGAGCGCAACGACGAGGTCATCTTCCCCCGCCTTCGACAAAAGGTCCATCACGCGCCGGGTGGCCTCCCTGCTCCCCTCGTCGGGGATGGGATCCCCGGCCTCGAGAAACGCGAGAGGCCCCCATTCCCCACCGGATCCTCGCGGCACGGCGAGAATCCCTGCCGTCGCCTTTTCACCCAAAACGCGGGAGGCCGCCTCCCCCATCTTCCTGGCGGCCTTGCCGCCCCCGACCACGTAGATGTTGCGCACCTCGTCCCAGCGGGCCGTGGCGAACACCCTTCCGCACCGGAGGGAAACCCCATCCCCCTCCCTCTGCAAGGCGGAAAGGACCAGCATTTCCGGGTTAACGGCCGCCACGGCGGCATGGAAAATCCTCTCCAGATAGGCTTTGGCCAGGGGATTCACCGACCTATCCTCCGCGTGATCCTGGGGTTACAGTCCGTCCAGGCGACTCAGGCCCTTTCTCAGGGCGTAGTCCCGAGCCTCCCGCCACTCGCTTTCCGCGGTCCGCCGGCCGATCTCCGGAAACTCGAGCGCCCGTCCGCACGGGCGGTACTGGTTCATCAGATTCAGGTACGTGTCCTTCCCGATCCCGTCGGCGAGAAAGTCGATCACTTCCCGGGTCGTCGAGGCCTCCCCGGGCATGACGAGGTGGCGGACGAGAAGCCCCCGGCGGGCGATCCCGTGGCGATCGAGGGAAAGAGGCCCCACCTGACGGGCCATTTCCGCAAGCGCCGCGCGCACCACCTCGGGATAATCCGGGGCGTCGCAGTACCGCGCCGCCGCCTCCGCGTCGAGGAACTTGACGTCGGGCATGTAGATGTCGACCACCCCCTCGAGCTGCCGCAGCGTATCCACGCTCTCGTACCCCCCGCAGTTGTACACCACCGGGATCGCCAGCCCGCGCGACGCGGCTATGGACAGGGCCTCCAGGACCTGGGGCGTCACATGCGTCGGGGTGACCAGGTTCAGGTTGTGGCAGCCCATCGAACGGATCGAAAGGAAGATGCCGGCGAGCCTCTCCGCGGACACCTCGCTCCCCTCGACCTGGTGGCTGATCTCGTAGTTCTGGCAGAAGACGCACCGGAGGTTGCAGCCGGAGAAGAAGACGGTCCCCGAGCCTTTGTACCCCACCAGGGGGGCTTCCTCGCCGAAGTGGGGGCCGAACGACGCCACCGCGACGTTCTTCCCGACGCCGCAGACGCCCCGTTCCCCCGCTTTCCGGTTCACCCGGCAGATCCGGGGGCAGATGTCGCACTCCGATAGCCTGGCGGCGAGATTCGCCGCCCGTTCGGGCAGGTCGCCGATGTCGGAAAAAGCGGTCATCCCCTGGATCCCCGGACCGCGGAGGGGTCTCCCCTTTCCGGTCCTGGGTTGTTGTTTCTCCGCGCGATTGGGGCCGCCCGGCGGATGGGTCATTCCCCCACCCGACCGCGCCACCGTTGCCCTGTATTGTACAGGGACGGAAGGGCCGCCGCAAAATCGCATTTCCGGTCGTCGGAAAGGCCCCGGCCCGAAGGGGGGGCGGGAAGATCGTTCGCGATTTTTCCAGGATCGGACCGGAATCTGAAACAAGGATATTTTATTCCGCCCTTTTTGTTGTTACTATCATCCCGAACGGGAATTCCCCCCACTGCCTCACGAAGTAGAAGGACAAGGGAAAGCGCACCGGATCCCGGAACGAGGAAGGGTTACAGAGGCGATGGGCCAGGACCTGTTTTCCCCCCTGATAGCGGTGGCCGCCATGGCGGGTGCCATATTGGGGTTCATCCTCGGATGGCTGATCCGCCAATCCACGGAGACCGAGGGCAAGACGGAAACCGAGCGCCTGATGCGGAGCTTTCAGGAACTGACCAACGAGATGACCAGGACGCAGGCGGAACTCCAACGGAAGAGGGAGATCGCCACCCATATCCCGATGATCGTGAGGAGCCTGACCGGGAGGTTGGCCATCACCGCCATCCCACCGATCGCCGTCCGGTTCATGAAGGAATTCTTCCACGCCTCCCAGGTCGGGTTCTTCGCCCCGGCCAAGGGGGAAACCCAGTTCACTCTGGTCGAGGGAGTCGGTTTCCCGGCGAACTGGAAAGGAAAGATCCGCGTCAGCCCCAAAGACGGAGTCCTGGGGATGGCCCTTTCCAACCGGGTCGTCACCACGAAGGAAGATCACATCTCGTCGAAAACAAAATGGCCGACGGGGTTGACCTCGCTGGAAAGGAACGGGATCATGGCGGATCTCGTGGCCCCGGTGACCATGGATTCGGAGGTCGTGGGCGCCCTCGTGGTGGTTTCGAGCGAAATCCGCCTGAGCGAGGAAATGGCCTTCGCATCGATGATGGCGGACCTGCTCGGCAACGCGTTCCAGCACGCCACGACGATCGAGTCGGCGGAGCAAAGCGCAGCGATCGACCCCCTGACCAGGGTCTACAGCCGGGGATATTTCACCCCGCGGTTCGAGGCGGAGTTGCGCCGCGCCCGGAACTACTCGCATCCCCTGACACTCCTCCTGTTCGACATCGACCACTTCAAGAAGGTCAACGACACGTACGGGCACCCGGCGGGGGACCTCATCCTGGTCAAACTGGGACA
>DATEXR010000187.1 GCA_035256765.1 Candidatus Deferrimicrobiaceae bacterium
AACGTGCGCATCATCAGCCACGGGGAGACCTTCGACGAGGCGTCGAAGCACGCCGTCGCCCTCGCCGGGGAAGAAAGCCTCGTGATTATTCATCCCTTCGATGACCCGATGGTGATCGCGGGGCAGGGGACGCTGGGGATGGAGATCGTCGAGGAGATCGGCCTGCCCGGAACCATCTACGTCCCCGTGGGCGGCGGTGGGCTGCTGGCCGGCATCGGGGCCGCGGTGAAGGAGACGTATCCGGAGTCGGAGCTCATCGCGGTGCAGGCGGAAGGGGCCTCTTCGCTCCTTCCCTCCCTCGAGAAGGGGAGGCCCGTGGTCTGTCCGGAGGCACGCACGATCGCGGACGGCATCGCGGTGAAGTCGCTGAGCGAGCGGACCTACGAGGCCGCAAGGCGGTGGGTCGACGACGTCGTCGTCGTGGACGACGAGGAGATCGCCGCGGCGATCCTGTACGCCCTCGAGGAGATGAAGACCACGCTGGAGGGGGCGGGAGCCGCCCCGCTGGCGGCGCTTCTTTTCAAGCGCCCGCCCACGAGATTCCCCGCCGTGATGGTCCTCTCGGGGGGGAACATCGACGTCAACTTCCTCTCCCAGATCACCGAGAGAGGGCTGTTCCGCTCGGGGCGGCTCGTCCGCCTCCGGTTCCTCATCCCGGACCGGCCCGGCGCCCTGGCCACCCTGCTCTCTGCGGTCGCGAGGGAGCGGTCGAACGTGGTCAGCATCGAGCATGACCGTCTTCCGCCCGACTGCCCGCTTGGGTACTCGACCGTTGTTCTTCTCCTCGAGACGCGCGACCGCGCCCACGGGGAAATACTCGCCTCGCGGCTTTCCGAGCAGGGATTCGAATCGACGACTTGAATCTCCGGGTGGTTCGCTGCAGCATCATGAGGGGCAGTCCCCTGCATTGCGTGTCGATAACGTGCAAACCGACCTATAATGAGATGTGTGTGCAACGATGGAACCGAACGCGATGCGGCCGGGAGACCGGAAAGAGGCAATACGCCTTCCCTTAACGCACGCTTTGCGGATGCTGCTCTTCTTCCTGCTTCTCGTCGCCTCCGCGGCGGTCCTGTACACGACGGCGCAGAACGCCCGGGCCGTTCGTAAACTGGCAGGCCAGTCGCTGGAGAGTACTGCCGTGGCCCTTTCCGTCGCAACCGAGTCCGCCCTCCGCGCGGGCCCCGCAAGCGGCCCGAGGGGGAACGTCCGGGAGATCCTGTCGGACAGGGTCGTGGCATACGCGCTGATCTCCCGGAGTGACGGGACCATCATATTTCACACGAACCCCTCCCTGCCCGGAACGCGGATCTCGGACCCCCCTCCCCCGGGTTGGTTCGGATCCGGAAACGCATTCGGCCGCCAGATAACTCTCGGGACGGGCCTCCCCGCTTACGAGTACAATTACCAACTGCAAAGCACCGGTGGAGGGGACGAGTTTCTCCGACTGGTCCTCCACGCGACGCCGACGGATCGTATCACCAAGGGGGCGGAGCGGATATGGTGGACGGTCGGGTTCGCGCTCCTTGTCCTGTGGGCGGTCGGGATTTTGCTGGAGAGAACGATGACCCGCCAGTTTCGACTACAGGCCGAGGCGGACCGCCGGGAACGGATGGCCCTCATCGGGCAGATGACCGCCTCCCTGGCCCACGAGATCCGGAACGCTCTCGGAGGCGTGAAAGGGTTCGCCCAGCTCGTCGACGAAAGGACGGAGGAGCCCGACTCCCGGAAGAAGGGGCTCGCGGCTCTGCTTCGCGGGATCGGCCGCATCGAGGCGCTCGTAAGGGATCTGCTTCTCTTTTCCCGGGAGGAAACCTTCGATGTTCGACCTCTGCATATCGCCGGCATCGTCCGGGAGGCGGTTATGGCCGACGCCGCCGGCTGGAAAGGCGGCGAGGAACTCGAGCTCGACCCAAAGGTGCGGGCGATGGGGGACCGGGAGAAGGTTCTCCGGGTGCTGGGGAACGGAATCCGAAACGCCATCCAGTCCATGGGGGAGGAAGGCCGCCTGCGGATCTCCGCCCGCAGGGAGGGGAACCGGGTCGCCGTACGGATAGAGGACACGGGGGGAGGCGTACCGGAGAGCGAAAAGAGGCGCCTGTTCACTCCGTTCCATACCACGAAAACCGATGGAACCGGTCTGGGACTGGCCTATTCGAAGAAGGTTATCGAAGGGATGGGGGGCACGATCGATCTGGCGAACCGGGACGGGGGAGGCGCAGCCCTCTCGATCCTCCTCCCCTGCGCGGGGAACGAAAAAAATGGGTAGATCCATCCTGATCGTGGATGACGACGAATTGATGCGATCCTTCTTCTGCTCCGTCCTCGCGGAGGAGGGGTATCGTATCGAAGAGGCGAAGGACGGCAAAGAGGCCCTTGGCAGGCTTATCGGAGGAGAATTCGACCTCGTCGTGACCGATCTCAGAATGCCGGACATGTCCGGCATCGACCTCATGCGGGAGGCCGGGAAGACAAATCGGGATTGCCGGTGGATCGTCGTCACAGCACACGGCTCGATCGGGAACGCCGTGGAAGCGATGAAAGCCGGTGCGGCCGATTATCTTACGAAGCCCCTGGGCAGCCCCGAAGACCTGCGGCACGTGGTACGCCGCGTACTCCGGGAGACTGAAAAGGAGGAGAGGATCTCTCTTCTGTCCGAGGAGGTCGGCAAGCGGTTTCCTCCCGTCGAAATGATCTTTCTCGGAGAGAAAATGAAGGAGGTGTCTCGCCTGGTTCGGGAGGTCTCTCCCACTCCCGCAACCGTTCTGATCACAGGGGCGAGCGGAACGGGGAAGGAAGTCATGGCCCGCGTGATCCACGGATTGAGCCCGAGGCGGGACGGCCCCTTCGTGGCGGTCCAATGCTCCGCCCTTCCCGAGGCCTTACTCGAAAGCGAACTGTTCGGACATGAAAGAGGCGCCTTCACGGGGGCGACGGCCTCCCGGAAAGGGCGTTTCGAGCTGGCGGACGGGGGAACGATCTTCCTGGACGAGATCGGGGATATCCCCCCTTCCGTTCAGGTGAAGCTGCTCAGAGTTCTCCAGGAGAGGGAGTTCGAGCGGGTGGGCGGGACGAGATCCCTTTCGATCGACGTAAGGATCCTGTCGGCGACGAATCGGGATCTGAAATCGGAGATCGCCTCGGGGAAGTTCCGGGAAGACCTGTATTACAGGCTCAACGTATTCCCGATCGCACTTCCACCCCTTTCGGAGCGCCGGGAAGCGATCCTCCCCCTAGCGGAGTTCTTCTCGAGGAAATTCGCGGAATCGTTCGGAAAACCGGTTCCCGGAATATCGGACGAGGGCAGGAACGCCCTCCTGCTGTACCGATGGACGGGAAACGTACGGGAACTTCAGAACGTGATCGAGCGGGCGGTCATCCTCGCTGGGGGCGATATCGACGTCAGCCACCTGAACCTCGAGGTCGAGGCGGATTCCCCTCCCCCAGGGGAAGGGCTGCTCCGGACGCAGGAGCGGGAAGCGATCAGGAGAATCCTCGACGAAGAGGGGGGAAACCGCCGGAGAGCTGCGGAACGTCTCGGGATCTCCGTTCGCACGCTCCAGTACCGGATCAAGGAGCACGGCCTTTGATGGAGGGAGTGCAAATCCTGCGCCCCTGGGTGCAACGATTGCGGACCGGATGCGCGATCATTCCAGGTTTTGATTATAATTCCAGCCGGATTTCAGCATGTTTTCCTCCATCCGCACATTGGCATCTTCCTTGCTTCCTTGCCTGTGTGGAAGACGACCCCCTGAAAGGAGGAAACGAAGATGAAGAGAAAACTCGGCGCGGCCA
This sequence comes from Candidatus Deferrimicrobiaceae bacterium, assembly GCA_035256765.1. NCBI lineage: Bacteria > Candidatus Deferrimicrobiota > Candidatus Deferrimicrobia > Candidatus Deferrimicrobiales > Candidatus Deferrimicrobiaceae > Candidatus Deferrimicrobiaceae bacterium. The sequence continues at coordinate 3,796 of DATEXR010000187.1, forward strand.
TTCTGGCGGGAGCGTTCCTCACCGCGGCGTCTCTGCCCATCGATGCCCTTGCGGGGCCGGGCGGGGGAGGGAGGATGAGCGGTGCGACCAACCAGGTCCGGGGCGTTGAGAGGATCCGGACGTGGGATCGCCTGCGCCTGCATGATGGTTTCCGCATCGATCCCGCCAGGGAATCCGCGGGGACAATGGAGAAGAGGGGGCACACCTATGGACCGGGTGACGGGACAGGAACCCTGGGCGCCCGCCCGACAGACGGAAGCGGATACGGCGCTCCTTCGGGGAGGTAGCGCCGGGTCTGCCGGACGGAGCAGGACGGCAGGGGCCGCCCTGCTCTTACTCCTGGCCATTGCCGCTCTCGTCCCGGTATTCGAAGGGACGGCAAGGGCGGAAGAGGACACCATCCTTTCCGGAAGCGGCATCCAGTACCCCGGCGGCTTCGACCTGAACACGGTGGGCGAGATCCATGGCCGCGCGGAGGGACTTGACCGTCCCGAGCGGGGCCCCGTCCGATTCCGGCTGCTTGCGGGACGCGAGTCCTACATCGTCCTGGGCTCACCGGCCTGGTTCTGGCGTGACACCGGTGCCGACCTTCCCGACGGGACCGAGGTCCGCGTACTCGGCTCCAAGACCCTCGGGAGGGATGGGCGCCTCTACATTATCGCCCAGGAGATGCAGATCCTTCCCTCCGGTCGATCCGTTGTCCTTCGGCACAACGACGGCTATCCCGCCTGGAGGGGACCTCGTGAGGGCCCCTTTGGGACGCGGGGCGGTTTCGGTTCTCCCACGCACGGCGGAAATGGAGGAATGGGAAGCGAGCACGGCGGAATGGGTGGGGGGCACCGATGAGCGGGGGCGGACGCGGAAATAGCCGGAATGACAAAACCAAGAGGATCCCCGTGTACTCGGGGCGAACGATCGCCGCCTGTCTCATCGGGCTGTGGTTGATCCTCGGCTCCTCCGTCTACGCCGGTTGGGAGACGGGGGCGAAGGCAGGGTTCGACACGAACGTCAACCGGGATACGGGCGGCGGGGAAAACGACCAGTTCCTTTCCGTCTACGTCTCCTTCGACCGTGGACCGACCGGGGAGCGCCGTCTCGACTGGACCATGAGCACGACGGCGGAAGGCGCGGCGTTTTCCCGATTTTCCGACCTCGGATACGTGTCGGCGACCGTCGCCCCGGGCCTCGTCCTACTGTACGGCAGCATCCACGTCATCTCGGCCTCTCCGTTCCTGAGCGCGAAGAGCGTCGTCGACTCGGACCAGTCCTCGGTCTCCTTCGGCGTACGCATGGCCCTCAGGCATCGACTCCGGCGCGACATTTACATCGGGGAGTATTACGTGTACACGGACAGCCGTGCGGAGGTCGAAACGTTCTCCTACACGGGAAATGCCGTGGGGATTTTCGCGGGCTTTGCCTGGACGCCCGCAGCCTCAACGGAAATCGGGTATGAGTTCTCCCGTGGGGATTCCTTCCGGTCCCTCGGAGTCGGGACGGTCGAACCCGCAGGAGGAGGAGCCGGTGGAGAGCACCACAGGTTCTCGGATGCATTCGACTCGGAGGTCGCAAGGGAGCGGGTAACCCGCCACGCCGTCGGAGTGAACATCGGCATCCTCTTGGGGAAATCCCTTTTCTCCCGGGCGGGCTATACCTTCACGAATATGGACGGCGATCTCGGGACATCCACTTCCCACGCAGGTTATTTTGGCGTGGGGCACCGGTTCTGACTTTTTCCCTCCCCTCCTCCTCCGAAGCACAAGGGACGGACATGCAGGTTTTGCGTTGCGCCATGCAGTTCCTGCATGGCGGAAGGATTTCCGATTCGAGAGCATCGGGGCGCCCGGCATCTGCAGCAAGACCGCGGGGGAACACCACAACTTCGTGGAATCGCGGAAAAAACACGTGACCCCTGACCGTTGGCGGCAGATCCGTGGAGGGGAGAACCCAACCGGGAACCGTGCAACACCCTTACTGAACACGAAAGAGGGACGGTCCGTCCGTCTGGAGCGAAAGCGCAGGAATATTCGAGCATTGCAGGATAGATCCCGAAGATTCCCCCCTTCCCTCACCCAATGGCACACATTGTGCTGTCTTGTGCTGTATGGATGAACCGGCCAGGCCGTCGTCTTCGCTCCCCTGAAGCCACGACCGGGGATGCACGGGCCAGCGGCCTCCCATCCACGGGCGGCCCGTTTTCCGTACGCTGCGCACCTTCAAGATGAATCAAAAGAAAAGGAGAGAAAAAGATGGATCGAAAGAAGTTTCCGAAAGGCGTTTCGACACTCCTGGTTCTGGGATTGATGTTCACCATTTCCGCCTGCGGATCGTCCGGCAGCGGCGATACTGCCCTCGCTCCTTCCCCACCCGGTACCGCCCTACCGGCTTCGCAGACCGTCGTCGGCACCCTCGACGCAGCCCAGGCGTCATCGGCGCAGACCTTCGCCCTCCTTTACGGTTCAGCACACACGGCTGCCGTTCCCGCGGGAACGACGGTCTCGCTCGACGGGGTGACTCCAGTCCACGTCACCCTAGACGGACGGTTCGAGGCCACGCAGGTCAATGATGGCGACCACTCGTTTTTCGTCCACCTGGGATTGGGGGAAGTCGTCGAAGTCCCCTTCCGGATGCTCGACGGTCGGGGGCTCGACATGGGGACCGTGAGGATCCGGAACGGTCACATAGAGGAAATTTCCGGCTTCGACGGGTACCGGTTCGGATTCATGGACGGAAACGGCGACGGGGTGAACGACAACTTCGTCGACGCCGACGGGGACGGCATCTGCGATAACAACGCGCGCTTCGCCGGCTATCCCTACATGATGGACCACGGCTACGCGGACCAGGACGGGAACGGCAGGAACGACCTCTTCCGCGACGCGGACGGGGACGGGATCAACGACGTTACGGGGATGCCCTACGGCCACGGCTTTGGGTTCGTGGACGGAAACGGCGATGGCGTGAATGACCGGTTCCGGGACGAGGATGGAAACGGGATCTGCGATGTGAGCGGTATGCCGTTCGGCCACCCCTTCGGATACCAAGACGGGGACGGGGACGGCGTGAACGATCTCTTCCGCGACACCGACGGGGACGGGATCAACGACGTCACCGGGATGCCATACGTCGCTATGCCCGGCTGGGTCGACCTGGACGGGAACGGCGTGAACGATTTCTTCCAAGACGCGGACGGAGACGGGATCTGCGACCTCACGGGGATCCCTTACGGCCACGGCTTCGGCTGGAAGGACGACGACCACGACGGCAGGAACGACCGTTTCACGGATGTCGACGGGGACACGGTCGTAGACGCGCAGATAGGGCCCCATTCGGGGATGCACTACCGGTACGGATCCCAGGCACCCCACGTGGACGCAAACGGCGATGGGATCGACGACGGAACTGGCGTGCCGTTCCGGCACGGCTTCGGCTGGGTCGACGGGGACGGGGACGGAAGGAACGACGCCTTCCGCGACGTCGACGGAGACGGCGTCAACGACCTTACCGGACACGGCTACGTCGAGGGCTTCGGCCACGACGGAATGCAACATTCCCACGATCCCATCGACTGGCCAATGGAGCCGCCCGTGCATATGGACGGCGGAATGAGGTAGACCACACTACCCCGGGGGAAGGTGGACGCCGGACGCATCTCCGGCGTCCACCGGTTCTCACTTACCGCTCTCCCGGAAATCGCCTGCTTCCCGCCGCATCCTCCTTCCTGCGGAACAGGTTGGCGCGGTTGCTTTCTTCCTCTGCTTCCCTATACGATCGATAGAAAGAACTACGGGAAGGGAACGACCGGCCGACGCTCCTCCCTTCCGTTCCCTGAATCTTACGTGAATGGTCCTACACGCGCACAGCCATCGCCATCCTTCCGCGGATCCGGTCGTGAGGACGACCGGGAAGGGATCCCGCGCCGTCCTGTGGTCGTTCGCCGCCCTCTTCGCGACAGCCGCCTGCCAGGCGGTCGTCGTCCTCTTCACGGGCAGCGTCGCCCTCCTCGCGGACACGATCCATAACCTGGGGGATGCCGCAACCGCCATCCCCTTGTGGATCGCCTTCCGTCTCGCCCGCAAGGGCCCGAACGACCGGTTCACCTACGGGTACGGACGCGTCGAGGACCTGGCCGGGGTCATCGTGGTCGGCGTCATCCTGGCGAGCGCCATCGCGGCCGGGGCGGAATCGGTCCGCCGGTTCGTGAACCCCGCGCCGGTCAAGCACCTTTGGGCGGTCGCCGCCGCCTCGGTGGTCGGCTTTCTCGGAAATGAGGCGGTGGCCATCTACCGGGTGCGTGTCGGAAAAGAGATCGGGAGCGCCGCGCTCGTGGCGGACGGACGGCACGCGCATGCGGACGCGCTGACGAGCCTCGCGGTCCTCCTGGGAGCGGCGGGCGTCTGGCTGGGATACCCGATGGCGGACCCGGCGGTCGGACTCCTGATCACCGCCATGATCCTCCGGATCGTGTGGGAAACGGGGAAAGAGATCTTCTTACGGCTGCTCGACGGATCCGACCCGGCTGCGGTCGGGGAGATCCGGGAGGCCGCCGCCTCCGTAACCGGAGTCGTGGAGGTATCGGACGTACGGGTCCGCTGGGCGGGCCACCGGATGTACGCGGAGGTAAACCTCGCCGTCAACGGCGAACGGTCCGTGAGCGAGGGGCACGCGATCGCGACGGAGGTCCGCCACCGGATGCTCCACCGCCTCCGGTACCTGTCGGATGCGACGATCCACGTGGACCCGGCGCACGCCTCGGGGGTCTTCGCCCACGGCGTGCCGTCCCACAAACACGACGACCTGCCGGGCCACTCGCACTGACCTGCCCTTTATCGGGGACACCTCCAAAGGGGGACATTCTCACCGGGGACACTCCCAAGGGGGACATTCTCACCGGGGACACTCCTGATTCATCTCCGGGATGCGGGAGAGGAGTGTCCCCGCATATCAGGAGTGTCCCCCCCCAGCGTAGAGGAGTGTCCCCGCCCTTTACGCCACGTCGAGGACGGCGGCGGGCAGCTTCTCCAGGATCGAGAGCAGGAGTTCCTTCCGCATGACCATATCCTCCCGCGCCCTCAGGTCCTTCGCCGCCGCGATCTCCATCCGCAGATGCGATATCTCCGTTTCCAGAGTCTCTTTCAGCGCCCGGATTTCCATGTTGGTCAGCAGGAGTTCCATGGGGCACCTCCTTTTCGGTCCATCCCGTTGATCGCCCCCTGGTGGGATGTTCATTATACCAATACCGCCGGAGGGAGGATATGCCGCGCGCTCTTCCCCTTTCTTGAGGCAAGTTCCCGACGGGTATGGTAATTTCGAAAAATTGACCGGTTGTCCCGGGAGAGGCATTTCCATGCGCTGGCGTCGCCCCGACAAGAAGAGGTTTTTCGTTTTCCTGGCCATCCTGGGCCCCGGGATCATCACGGCATCGGTCGACAACGACGCCGGGGGGATCGCCACCTACTCGATCGCCGGCGCGCATTTCGGGTACTCCCTCCTCTGGACGCTCATCCCGATCACGGCCGCACTGATCGTCGTCCAGGAGATGGTGGCGAGGATGGGGGTGGTCACGGGGAAGACGCTTGCGGACCTCATCCGGGAGAAATTCGGGGTCCGGCCGACCTTCTTCCTGCTCATCGCGCTCCTCCTGGCCAACATCAGCAACACGGTCGCGGAATTCGCCGGCTGGGCGGCCGCCCTGGAGATCTTCGGGGTCAGCAAGTACCTCTCCGTTCCCCTCGGGGCGATGGCGGTCTGGTTCCTCGTCGTGAAGGGGACGTACCGCATCGTCGAGAAGATCTTCCTCATCGCGAGCACCCTGTACTTCACCTACGCGGTGTCCGCTTATTTCGCCCACCCCCAGTGGGGGACGGTGGCGCGGAACCTGGTGACTCCCGTGCTGCAGATGGACAGCGCCTACGTCATCATGCTCATCGGCATGGTGGGGACGACGATCGCCCCGTGGATGCAGTTCTACCTGCAGTCCGCGGTCGTGGAAAAGCACATCCCGGTGGAGGACTACGCCCTGTGCAGAGCGGATGTCATCATCGGCTGTTTCGTCACCGACATCGTGGCGCTTTCGATCATCGTCGCGTGCGGAGCGACGATGTTCGCGCAGGGGATTCACATCAACGACGCCAAGGACGCCGCCCTCGCCCTGGCGCCGCTCGCCGGAAAGTATGCC
>DATEXR010000188.1 GCA_035256765.1 Candidatus Deferrimicrobiaceae bacterium
CACCGACTCGACTCCACCGAACTGCAAAAACGCCTCTTTCAGGGAATCCTCCGTTGCGGAAAACGGAAGATTTCCAACGTACAGTTTCTTGCCCATAAGTCCTCCTTTAAGGCATCAGAGCCGCAAAAGAGGTCATGAGCACGATTCTCGGGATCTCTTTGTCTGCGGACGGTTAACTTCTCTTTCACAATACCACATCCCGTTGGGGAAAACCCGATTCCAGGCGGCGGGTCAGGGTAAAGAAGTGGTGGCCCATGATGGCCAGCGTGACCGCCAGCCCCAGGTGTCTGGGCGTGCGGAGGAAGGTTTTGCCCAGGAAGCGCCAGTACGCCACCCGGTACCGGGCGAAGATTCCCTGCCGGATGAACGAACGGCACAGAGCGAGGTAATCCGATAAGACCAGGCGCGGTGCCGGCCTGGCCCCCAAACGGTTCAGCATCGCCTGGGCGCGTTCGAAATATACGGGCGGGCTGTAAATGGAAGCGATGACTTTCCGATAGCCGGCAAGAAGCGCTTCCGGGTCCATCCTGGGGATGAAATTCAACAGGGCCGCCGTGTTGTCGCCCATGCTCTGCCGCAGGAGCCGGCCTTCCTCGGAAAGCCTGCGCCAAAGGCGCGTGTTGGGGAGCGCGGTCAGAAGGCCGACCATGGAGACGGGGATGGCGGCCTCCTTGATAAAGGCAATCTGCTTCTCGAAGATCTCCGGGGAATCCTGATCGAAGCCGAGGATGAAACCTCCCATCACCTCCATCCCTTGCTCCTGAATGCGTCGCACGCACGCCAACAGATCGGCCTTCACGTTCTGCATCTTGCCCGTCGCCCGGTTGCATTCCGTGGAGGGGGTCTCGATCCCTATGAACACCTTGTTGAAGCGGGCCGCCTGCATCAGGGAGAGCAACTCGTTGTCCTCGGCCAGGTTGATCGACGCCTGGGTGAACAGGGAAAACGGTTTCCCCCGGTTCCGCATCCATTCGGCGATCCGGGGAAGCAGGGCCTTGATGGCCGGCTTGTTGCCGACGAAGTTGTCGTCCACGACGAACACCGATCCGCGCCACCCCATACGATAGAGCTGTTCGAGCTCCGTCAGGATCTGATCCGCCGTCTTGGTGCGGGGGTTCCGCCCGAAGAGTTCGATGACGTCGCAGAACTCGCAGGAGAACGGGCAACCCCGGGAGTACTGGATGGGCATCGAGCTGTACCGCCGCCACCGCGCCAGATGCAGATCGGGGGGAGGGACCCTGGTCATGTCCGCCCGCTCGGCGGCTTCGTAGCGGCGGCGCGCTTTGCCCGCTTCCAGGTCGGAAACAAGCTCTTCGATCACCCTTTCCGCTTCGCCCCGGACGACGTGGTCCACACCCTCGTACGAAGGGTTGTCGGCGCTCGTGACCGGTCCGCCCACCACCGTCCGCAACCCCGCTTTCCGGCAACGGGCGATCAACTGCGCAAGGGAAGGCCCCTGGACCAGCATGGCGCTCAGGAACGCCACGTCGGCCCAGGCGATGTCCTTGTCGAGGAGTTCCTCCACATTGAGGTCCACCAGTTTTCGTTTCCAGTGCGGCGGAAGCAACGCCGAGACGGTAAGCAACCCCAGGGGAGGATAGGCGGAGCGTTTCCCCAGGAAGGGGAGGGCATGGCGAAAGCTCCAAAACGTATCGGGAAATTCGGGGTAGAGCAGCAGGACCTTCATGTCTGATCCTTCCCTAAGAGAAAAGGCGGCGACGGAATGCAGTTTCGATTATGATAAAATACTATAAACGAACGGAAGAAGAAATGGATACGGACGCCGGCCGGCAGCGCTCCACCCTGAGGCGGATCGCCCGTCGGGCGATGATCGAGCGCGGATTGCTGCCTGATTTCTCCCACGCGGCGCTCGCCGAGCTCGACGGTCTCCGGGCGACTGCAGCCGGGAGTTCCGGGTGGCCGCGCGACATGCGCAACCTCCCCTGGGCTTCGATCGACAATGACGACTCCCGGGACCTGGACCAGCTCACCGTCGCCGAGACGATGCCGGAGGGCGCGGCGAAGATCCTCGTCGCGATCGCGGATGTGGACGCCATCGTCAGGCAGGGCAAGGCGATCGACGATCACGCCCGGCAGAACACCACCTCGGTCTATACCGCCGCCGAGATCTTTCCCATGCTTCCCGAGAAGCTGTCGACCGATCTCACGTCGCTGGGCTACCGGGAAGATCGCCCCGCCATCGTCATCGAAATGGTCTTCGGCGAGGATGGGTCGCTTCGCCGCTCGGATCTCTACGGTGCGACGGTCCGCAACCGCGCAAAGCTTGCCTACAACAGCGTTGCGGCCTGGTTGGAAGGCGAAGGGCCCGCTCCGGGACCGATCGCAGCCGTGGAGGGGCTCGCCGAGAACCTCCGCATCCAGGACCGTGTAGCTCAACAGCTGAAGGCGTTCCGGCACGAGCACGGAGCACTGGACCTGGAAACGATCGAGGCGCGCCCGGTGTTCGACGGCGATGTGATCCGGGACCTGGAAGCCGAGCGGAGGAATCGTGCGAAAGAGCTCATCGAGGACTTCATGATCGCGGCCAACGGGGTGACCGCGCGGTACCTGAAAGCCAGGAAGGTTCCCTCCCTGCGGCGCGTCGTCCGCTCCCCCAAGCGGTGGGAGCGGATCGTCGAGGTGGCGTCCCGATACGGCGCAACGCTTCCGCCGGAGCCCGATCCGAGGGCGCTCGGGCAGTTTCTGGCGGGAAGGAAGGCCGCCGATCCTCTCCGGTTTCCCGATCTCTCGCTCACCATCATCAAGCTGATGGGGGCCGGCGAATACGTCCCCGAATTTCCGGAGGAGACGGCTCCCGGTCATTTCGGGCTCGCGGTCAGGGATTACACCCACTCCACGGCCCCGAACCGGCGATTCCCCGATCTCATCACCCAACGGCTGCTCAAGGCCGCCATCACGGGATCACCGATGCCGTATGGCCGCGACGAATTGACGGAGCTGGGCCGTCACTGCACGGAAAAGGAAGACGATGCGAACAAGGTCGAGCGCTTGGTCCGAAAATCCGCGGCGGCCATGCTGCTGGCGCCGAGAACCGGTGAGCGGTTCGACGCGATCGTCACCGGCGCGGCGGACAAAGGGACCTGGGTCCGTCTCCTTCACCCCCCCGTGGAAGGCAGGCTGATTCACGGCTTCGAAGGAGCCGATGTCGGCGAAAGTCTCCGCGTGCAACTGGTCCACACGGACGTGGAGCGGGGGTACATCGACTTCCAAAGGGTCGATTGAGGTAACGCCGTCGATCGGAATCGGAATCGGGAGCGACGGCGCCGCTGGCGCCGGGCGGGGAAAACGGATGGCCAACAAACGGAAAATTGCCCTCTTCGCGGCCGGGGGGCTCTTTGCGCTTCTCCTCCTGGCGGCGGTCGCGCTTCTTCTCTTCGTGGATGTGAACGCGCACAAGCCCCGCCTGGAGGCGGCCGCCTCCGACGCCCTCGGGATGGAAGTCCGCATCGGCGGCAGGCTGGGGATCGGCCTCTTCCCGGGCTTCCATGTCACGGTGGAGGATGTGCGCATCCGGAACCGGGGGGCGGACGTCGCCTCCGCGAAGTCGACCATTTTCGGGATCGAACTTCTCCCCCTCCTCCACAAGGAAGTCCGGATCGTAAAGATCGGGATGAAGCGCCCCCGGATCTCCATCGAGCAGGACCGCGACGGAAAATTCAACTTCGAAACACCGGAAGAGGAAGCCGGGAAGAAGACGGCCGAGGAGGCCGAAGGGATGCGATTCTCCCTGGACGTGACGAAAATATCCCTCTCGGACGGCGCCCTCTTCTACGCGGACAAAAAAACCGGGGAAGTACTCGAGGCCGGGGACTTCAACCTGGATGTGAGCCGCCTGCGGCTATCGGAGAGGAAAAGCTCGGATCTCCTGAAACGCCTTTCCGTTACGGCGGAATTCGCCTGCAAGGAGTTCCACAAGGGGAGCCTGGCGGTCTCGAACCTGAAACTCCGGATCGAGGGGAAGGACGGGCTGTACGGGATTCGTCCGGTCACCGCGGACCGGCTCGTCTACTCCGGCTCCGGAGGGAAAGTGACGGCGGATCGGCTCGCCTTGGGCGTGGAAAACCTCGCCGTCAGGGGCGACGGAAAGGCCGACCTTCTCCGGAGGATTTCCTTTTCGGGGACCGCCGGGATCGGGGAGGTCCGGACAGAGGACCTCGCCGTCTCCGACCTGAAGTCCGCCGTGGCCGGGAAGGACGGCGTC
>DATEXR010000189.1 GCA_035256765.1 Candidatus Deferrimicrobiaceae bacterium
GTACGCGAGATCCGGAAACACAGGCCCGAGGTCGTGATCTGCGGCGACCCGCAGGCCTGGTTTTTCGAGAACCACTACATCAACCACCCGGACCACCGCGCCGCGGCCGTGGCGGCGCTCGAGGCCGTCTTTCCCTGCGCCGAGATGGAGCTTCTGTGGCCCGAGGAGGGGCCGGCGCACAAGGTGCACGCCGTCTACGTCTGCGCGACCCATACCCCGAACACCTGGATCGACATCACCGGCACGATCGACGCGAAGATCGAATCGCTCCGGGTCTACGGAAGCCAGGTGGGGGGGTGGGATCCGTCGGAGAGGATCCGGGAGCGGGCCGGCCGCGAGGCGGAGAGGGCGAACCGGATGCCGGCGGAGAACGAAAGCGGCATTCCCGATCCTCATTCCCCGCCGGTCTACCTCGAAGCATTCCGCGTGATGAAACTCAAGGAGTAGAGGCGGGCGCCCGTGCCCCCGTCAGAACGGGTAGCCGCGCTTCCCCTGCAGCCCTTTGAGACACGCGATCTCCCCGCAGTGGGTGAAGCCGTTCCCCAGGATCCCGTTGTTGATCACGTACCCCACCGTGGACGGCCCCAGCCCGAGCGCGGTGAGGTCGACCGGACGGTCCAGGTCCCTGCCCCGAAGCGAGGCCAGGTAATCGTCCGAGGCGGCGTAGACCGCCTGTGCGTATTTTTTAAGCGCCGGCAGGTCGACCTTCACCGTGCGGCTCCATCCGCTCCAGTCCGGGAACCCCGGCTTCTTCGGGTCGAACGAGGGAGGCAGTTCGCTAAGCCCCGTCTTCCCCTCCCACCCGGCGGCGAACAAGGGGGCGCCCCCTTGGAACATCCCGTTGATGACGCCGTCTTCCGAGACGACCACGTGCGCGTACGTCGCCCCGATCGGCAGCGCGACGCCCGGGGGGATCCAGTGGGCGGCTTCCGGCGTCACGTCCGCCATCGTTCCCTCCAGGATCTCGTGGACCGCCTTCAGCTGTTCCCGAAGCAGTGAAATGACGTTTCGTTCCGCTCCCGCCATGGGATTCCTCCTTTCGGCGACCGACGCCTCCCTGGGATGAGTATCCGATGACCCTGGCGCATCCCGGGTTTCGCGTCACCGGGGACATTCCGGGGACATTCCTATCCGGGTGGGGACACTCCCAGGGGGGACATTCCTATATCGAGTTTTGTGTTGAGGAGTGTCCCCCCCCAGCGTTGAGGAGTATCCCCGCCCATCGCTACGCTTCCGGGACTCCGGCACGCAGGGCGCAATGAGCGGCTTCGCGGCCTCGGCCTGCTCCGCCCATGGCACGCCCCGTTGCGAGGATGCCGGCAACCGGAGGTCCCGTGGCGCAGCGGGGGGTTCCGCAGCGCTGGACGGGACGAGGAAGGCGGAAAGAACGTTACGCGTTCGACCGGTTCGTGATCGGCATGCGGCGGTCCTTGCCCAGGGCGCGCGGGGTGATCTTGACCCCCGGCGGCGCCTGGCGCCGCTTGTACTCGCTGCCGTCGACGAGGGACACGACGCGGCGGACGACCTCTTCGGGGTACCCCGCCGCGACCATCGCGGGGATGCTCCGGTCCTCCTCCACGTACATCCGGAGGATCGGGTCGAGGACCTCGTAGGCGGGCAGCGAGTCCGAATCCTTCTGATCGGGCGCAAGCTCGGCCGACGGGGGCCGGGTGAGCGCCCTCTCCGGGATGACGGCGCGGCCGCAGGTGCGGTTGTAGTGGCGCGAGAGGCTGTAGACGCTCGTCTTGAACAGGTCCTTGATCACGGCGAACCCGCCGGCCATGTCGCCGTACAGGGTCGCGTACCCGACGCTCATCTCGCTCTTGTTCCCCGTGGTGAGCACCAGGTGGCCGAACTTGTTGGAAAGCGCCATGAGGATCAGGCCGCGGATGCGGGCCTGGATGTTCTCCTCCGTCGTGTCGGGGGGATAGCCCCGGAAAGGCTCCGCGAGCTCGGACGCGATCGTCCGGAAGATCTCGCCGATCGAGAGGTCGATGCACCGGATGCCCAGGTTCCCGGCAAGCGCGTGGGCGTCCTCGACGCTCATCTTCGCCGTGTAGGGCGACGACAGCGTCACCCCCAGCACGCGCGAGGGCCCCAGAGCCTCCGCCGCGACCGCGGCGACCAGCGAGGAGTCGATCCCTCCGGAGAGCCCGATGATCGCGCCGGGGAACCGGTTCTTGTCGACGTAGTCGCGCGTGCCCAACACGAGCGCGCGAAAGATCTCCTCGTCGTTTTTCGGGGCGGGCGCGGTGCGCCCCCCCTCTGCCTCCCCGTCCACGTCGCAGAGCAGGAGGTCCTCCTCGAACATCTTCGCCCGCGCCAGAAGCCTGCCTTTCGAGGAGACGACCATGCTTCCCCCGTCGAAGACGAGCTCGTCCTGCCCCCCCACGAGGTTGCAGTAGGCGACCGGGCACCGGGAGGCGGCGGCGTGCCTCGCCACCAACTCCCTCCTCGTCTCCCACTTCCCCGCGTGGTACGGGGAGGAAGACAGGTTGAGGATCAGCCGCGCCCCCGCCCTGGCCTCCCGGGGGAGAGGGCCGCGGCGGACCCAGATGTCCTCGCACACCGTGACGCCGATGGCGGACCGCCCCGCGGGGAAAAGCATCGGTTCCTTGCCCGGGGAAAAATACCGGACCTCGTCGAAGACCCCGTAATTGGGGAGATGCATCTTGCGGTAGATCCCGCGAATGCGGCCGCCCGAGGCGATCCCGGCGGCGTTGTAATTCTTCCCCCCGGCGTCGCGGTCCACGAAGCCGACCACCGCCGTGACCCCTCTCACCTGCCGGGCGATCGTGCGCCATGCCGAGCGGTTCTCCTCGATGAACGAGGCGCGCAGGAGCAGGTCCTCGGGGGGATAGCCCGGAATCGCCAGCTCGGGGAAGACCACGAGCGCGGCTCCCGCCTCCCGCGACCGTTCGACGTAGTCGAGGATCTTCCGGGCGTTCCCCGCGATGTCCCCCACGGTCGTATTGATCTGCGCAAGGGCGATGCGGAGCGGCTTCATGGCATCATTCTCCCGGAAACGGGGCCCGGGGGGAAGAGCGAGTGCGCAGGGTGGAAAAAAACAGCCTCCCGGGTATAGTACCCTGTATGCCGCACTCCCTCTATGACCGGAACTATTACCTCCTGAACGGATCGAACTTTCTCTACTCCCTCTACGGGACGATGTTCATCTTCCTCCCGGCGTTCCTCTACACGCTTCACATCCGGGAGGGACAGATCGGCCTGATCATGGCCACGGGGACGCTCGTCTCCGTGGCGCTCAAGCCGGTCAACGGTCTGTTCGTGGACCGGGGCGGGCGCACCGCGTTCCTGGTCTCCGGCGCCCTGCTCGCCTCCGCCTCCACGATCCCGTGGATCTTCGTGCGGGAAGGAGGCGCGCACCTCTACGCCATCCGCATCTTCCAGGGGGCGGCGTACTCCTTCTTCGCCACCGCCTCCTACGCCTACATCGCCGCGGCCGCCCCCGAAAACCGCCGCGGAGAAGCCCTGGGCGTCTTCGGCCTGTCCTTCTTCCTCCCCACGGCGCTCGGGGGATGGCTCGGGGAGTGGGTGATCGGGAAAGCGGGGTTTTCCGTGCTGTTCCTGTCCGCCGCCGTCATCGCGTTCCTGGCGGGGCTTTTCCCGCTGGGGATGGAGGAGCCGGATCGATCCTCCCGGCTCCCGGTCCGCTCCCTCCTCGATTTCCTCTCCCGGACGTATTTCATCCCGAACACGGCGTCGTTTTTGTTCGGCACGGCGTACGGGTCGATCTTCACGTTCCTCCCCGTCTTTTTGCTGATCCGGAAGGTCTCCACGATCGGGGTCTTCGTGGTGGTCTACGCCCTGACCGTCGTCGGAACCCGGACGCTGGGACGCAAGCTCTCGGACCGGCTGCCGCGCGAGCGGCTTTCCCTTCTCTGCCTGCTCCTCCTGGGGATCGGGATCCTCTTTATCCCGTTCGTCCGGGGACACGTGGGTCTTGCCCTGGTCGCGGCCGTCTCGGGGACGGGACACGGTTTTCTCTTTCCCTCCCTCTCCGCGCTCATCCTCGACCGGGCGGGGAGCGAGAAGGGGGGAATGGCGATGGCGATGTTCACGGGGGCCTTCGACATGGGGCTGGTCATCGGGGCGGGGGCCTTCGGTTTCGTGGCCGAACACCTGGGGTACCGGGCGATGTTCTTCTCCGCTGCCGGCTTCACCGCGGCGGGGGCGCTCTTCTTCTTTACCCAGGACCCGTCGTTCCGGAGAGCATCACCTCCCGGACCCGGGCCACCGGGATAGTCGGCTGCCGGGGCGCCCCGATACCCGTCCCCCCCCCAAGTGCAGGATCGTTCGACGACCCGCAGGAAGCACCGGCACGATATCCGAATGAAGAACGTCGATCGGGACGCTCGCCTCGGCCAGGGGGTCACCCGGCGGGTCGAGCCCGCTTCATTGCCATTTCGCCCGATCGAGCAGCTTCATGAAGTTCCGCTTCGGCTTGTGCGCCGCGCGGACCGACTCCAGGTACCGCGCGAACTCCGCCTCCCGGCCCAGGCGGACCATCAGCCCGCGGATTTGGCGGAGAAGACCGATGGCCGCCCGATACGCCTCGTTGTTCTTGCGCGCGAGCGTCGGCTCGATCTGCTGCCGGTAGACGGGAAGGGCGTCCTCGGGGTGATCCCTCTCCCGCTTGGCCGCAAGCTGCATCCAGAGGTCGTTGGTGCAACCGCCCGCTTTCGCCTCCTGCCAGGCGGCATCGTCGTCCTTCTCCCGAAGGAAGATCCTCACGAGCTCCGAGTGGTCGGCCCGGCCGGACCCTCCCCATCGATCCTTCCGTGTCTCCCGCTTCGCCTCGTCGATCCGTTCGCGCAAATGAGCGAGCGCCTTTTCGCGCCACTCCCCCCAGCGGCCGATCCTGTCCGCGTGGCGCTTCAGGTTCTCATACTGGCCCAGATCCGGCGAGTCCGTAAACCCGGCCCAGGCGAGCGCCATCGCCTCGTCATGCCGCTTCCGGCGGTGATACTCCCCGGCGAGGAACTCCCGGAGCCTCGAATCGGTCCGCCGGGGAAAAGCCTTCAGGCCCCGCTCGGCCCATTCCAACGCGGGATCGTGCTTCCTCGCCTCCTGGAAGGTCTCGGCGATCCGGAGGTAGGCGTACGGGGAGGAAAGGTCGCGCTTCATGACGGCGACGACCGCTTCGACGTCGCCGGTCCGCCGGGCCAGCGTCTCCATGATGTGCGTGATCCGGAAGCGGTTCCCGTGTTTCCCCGGATCGTCCCGGCCCGCATCCAGGGCCGGCACCTGCGCCCACTCGGCCTCCGCCAGATTCCTGTACACGGCCAGTCCCTTCTCGCCGAGGACGTGCGCGTACTTCTCCGCGGCGCCGAAAAACGTGTCCCAGTCCGTGCGGAGCTCCCACTTGAAGAGCCGCCTGGCGAGTTCTTCGGGGTCGGGCTTCGCCTTCCTGCAGGCGGCGT
The DNA here is from genome assembly GCA_035256765.1 of Candidatus Deferrimicrobiaceae bacterium. NCBI lineage: Bacteria > Candidatus Deferrimicrobiota > Candidatus Deferrimicrobia > Candidatus Deferrimicrobiales > Candidatus Deferrimicrobiaceae > Candidatus Deferrimicrobiaceae bacterium. Next base: position 5,445 of record DATEXR010000189.1, read on the forward strand.
GATGAATATCCTGAAGCCGTTCGAAGATGCCGCCCATGCACCCGTCCGAGTCGTCGATCGAACCCATGGCGTCCTCGACCGCGCCAAGCGCGTGCTCGGCGAGATCGATGACCTCGGCGGCGTGGCCTTCCTTCAAAAGCCCCTCGATCGAGTCGGCCACATCCTCGACGCCCTGCGCGTAGTCGTGCGCCGAGCGGTAGTCGACGAATCCCCCGGTGTCGACGGCGTCGTCGATCGCCTGCCGAAACGTAGCGATGTCCAGGCCCTTCCGCGCCTTCCGAGCGGCTTTCATGAGCAGCCGCTGGCGCAGGCGATCGTCCTCCATGGCTTGTTCCATCAGCATGCCGACGAGCGCGTCCTTCTCCCGCCCGGCAAGGAAGACGCGGACATCGTCCATCGTGACGGAGGGCTTCGCCGGCTTCCCGGGCGACGTCTTGCCTTCCTTTCCTTGTTCGAGCCACGCCAGGCCGACGGCCACGCAATGCTTGCAGAACGCTCCATCGGTCCCCACGGGGCAGGTGCACGAGAATTCGACGTCCCCCTCCTCGACCCACAGCTTCACGCGGTACTCCCGCGTACCCAGAACCCTGGCCGTGAGAATCCCTTCGTGCTCCGCGAGAGCGCGGACCTGCCCTTCGGCGAAGTAGTCCTCGCCGCGCTCGAACGACCGCGCTCCCGCCATCCGGCGCAGGGTGCGCCGGTCCAGCGCCTTCTCCAGCGCGCTTCTCCCGCGAGCGGTCATGGCGATCCTCCGCACCACGATGCCGATGTGCCGCCGGGGGCGGAACCGGTCGGACCGTGCCTGCCGGCGACCAAGGAGGAGTCCGGGCGGATCACTTGACCTGAGCGGCGAGCCATTCGAGGGCTCCCGACGTGGCTTTCCATGCCGAACGATTCCCATGAACGTAAACGATCGCTTCGCTGTCGTCGCCAAAGCCGTGGTAAGGCGGGAGAGAACCGGGCACTTTTCTCTGGCCAAGCAGGTAGGCGGGCACATGCTTATTGTTCCCCACGGCCGCCGCCAGGGCCTCTCTCGCCGCCGGGGAATCTCCGGACTTCCGAAAATCCAGCAACGCCCTCGAATAGGCCCAGGAGGCCATGGCGTCACCCTTGTATTGCTTAAACAAAGCTTCGGCCTCCCCGTCGCGGCCCAGCACGATCAGGCGGGGCATGAGCATGTCACGAATGCCCTGATTGTCGTTGGGATTGAGCCGCAGCATGTCCTTGTAATGTTCGACGGCTTCCTCGCGCCGGCCGGCTTCCCAAAGGCACTGCGCCAGCCCCGCCCGGGCGCGCATGTAAGGACGGGTTCCCAGGAACCCCCAGAAATGGCCCTCGTACTCCCTGAAGTCCTGCTCCCCGATGGCGCGCTCGCCCGCCTCGACGCCCTTGCGATACAGCGCGATGGCGTCCCCAAGGGTTTCCGCCGCTTCCTCCGCCAGGAGCACGAAGGCGTCGGCGCAGTCGGGGGAGATTTCCAGCGCTTTGAGGGCAAGCGCCACCCGCCGCCCGGGGCTCGACGTTTCCCAGGCATCGTACATCAGGGCCTGCGCCCGTCCGACGGCGTCGTCCTTTCCGCCGCCGAAAAAACCGGCCATCATTCCCTCCATGGCGCGGCGGTCCGGCAGTGCGGGTATCCCGGGAACGTCCTTCTTTTGCTTCTTCGCTTTTTGTCGCGTGGCCCGCTTTTTCCCGCCGCCCGATCCTTTCTTCCCGCTCATGCTCCCCCCTCCGGCTCATCGGCATGGATCTTTCCTCTCGCCCCCGGTAGGCATCACCCCAGCACCTCGATCAGTTCGGCGACCACATGTACCTCGTCCTCGCGTGCTTCCGTTAGAACGACCGGCGCGAATTCCGGGTTCTCCGGAACGAGGCGGATCTCGGTGTGCCGCCAGCCTCCCATGCCGTCGCTTACCTTCTCGCTCCTGTACCGCTTGACCGTGTAGCTGCCCCCCGTCTCCGGGTCCTGGATATCGCGGTGCTGGACGAGAACGGTGCGCCCCTGCCGGGATCCCTCCACGGGGCCGCGAAAGAGGCACCACGCTCCATCGGGAACCCGCGGCTCCAGGGAACGGCCGACGACTTGCGCGACGAACATCCCGGGGCGCAGTTTCCGGGCGACCGGAATCTCCGCCCACCCGTCGGGCTCGACCGTCTGCACGTCGCCGAATGCTCCGGCGGCGGCCTTGAGCGAAAGGAGTGGAACGCAGGTGCGGTACTTGTCTTCCTCCTGCGGAGTGACCCGGCGGAAGGGAAGGAGGTCCGCCGGCACGGCCTCTGCGCGGGCGTCGCGCGCCGGTACCGCCTCTTCCGCCCAATCCCGTCCCAGGAGCTCGGCCTGTTCCAGCACGGTCCGGGTCGCCTGCTCCTCCTTGTCCGGCGGATAGCCGTGCTTGCGGAGAACACGCTTCACCATGATCCGCAGCTTCGCGCGGACGCTCTCTTTGACGGTCCAGTCGATCGTGACGTTTTTGCGGACCGTCTCTACCAGCTCCCGGGCGATCGTCCGCAGCGTCTCGTCCCCCAGCACCTGGACGGCGCTGTCGTTGGTCTCCAGCGCGTCGTAAAACGCGACCTCCTCCTCCGCGAGACCGAGCTTCTCGCCCCGGCGGTCCGCCGCTTGCATCTCCCGGGCCAGGGCGATGAGCTCCTCGATCACCTGGGCGGTCTCGACGGCGCGGTTCCGGTACGCCCGGATGGAGCGCTCCAGCATCCCTGCGAACGAGCGCCCCTGCACAAGGTTCTTCCGGGAGCGCGTCCGGACCTCCTCGTTCAGGAGCTTGCGCAGCAGCTCGACCGCAAGGTTCTTCTGCGGCATCCCCCGGACTTCGGCGAGAAATTCGTCGGAGAGGATCGAAATGTCCGGCTTTTTGAGGCCGGCGGCGGCGAACAAGTCGATGACCTGATCCGAGGCAACCGCCTTCGAAACAAGTTGCCGGATCGCGTGGTCGAGGTCTTCTTCCGGCTTCGGACCCGGCGCGCCGGACTTGGCAAGCGCCGCGCGAACCGCCTGGAAAAAGGACACGTCGGCGCGGATTTCAAGCGCCTGCTCGTGCGGGACCGCAAGGGCGAAGGCTTGCGAGAGCTCCGTGACGGCCGCAAGAAGGCGATCCTTGCCGTCCGGCTGGGCGAGGATGTGCTCCTGGGCCGGCGGCAGGAGCGCAAGCCGGTCGACCGGCGCGCCTCCCGTCCAGCGCGACCGGTCGAACCCGTGGAAGAGCCCGCAGCAAATCTCGTATTTTTCCCGCAGGACCGCGACCGCCTCTTCCTGGTCGATGGCGGTCTGGCCGGCGCCGCCGCTCTCCGTGTAGTCGGCGAGCGCCCGCCGAAGCTGATCCGCAAGTCCGAGGTAGTCCACGACCAGCCCGCCGGGCTTGTCCCGGAAGACGCGGTTCACGCGGGCGATGGCCTGCATCAGTCCGTGTCCCCGCATCGGTTTGTCCACATACATCGTGTGCAGGCAGGGCGCATCAAAACCGGTGAGCCACATGTCGCGGACGACCACCAGCTTCATCGGATCGGCGGGGTCCCGGAACCGGTTGGCCAGCGCCTCCCGCCGGGATTTGTTGCGGATGTGCTGCTGCCATTCCAGCGGGTCGGACGGGGAACCGGTCATCACGACCTTGCCGACGCCCCCGGCGTCGTCCTCGTCGTGCCAGTCGGGACGTATCGCCACGATGGCGTCGTAGAGATCCACGCAGATTCGGCGGCTCATGCAGACGATCATGGCCTTGCCGTCCATCGCCTCCAACCGCCCCTCGAAGTGGTTCACGAGGTCCCGGGCGATGAGGCGGATCCGCTTCTCCGTGCCGACCACGGCTTCCAGCGCCGCCCACTTCGTCTTGAGCCTCTCCTTGTGCGCCTCCTCCTCGCCCTCGGTGATCTCCTCGAACTCCTCGTCCAGGCGCGGCTTCTCCGCCTCGTCGAGTTCCAGCCTGGCGAGGCGGCTCTCGTAGTAGATCGGGACGGTCGCGCCGTCCCGGACGGCCCGCTGGATGTCGTAGATGCTGATGTAATCCCCGAACACCGCGCGGGTGTTCTTGTCCGTCAACTCGATGGGGGTCCCGGTGAATCCGATGAACGAGGCGTTCGGAACCGCTTCCCGCATGTGGCGCGCGAACCCGTCGAGGAAGTCGTACTGGCTGCGGTGGGCCTCGTCGGCGATGACCACGATGTTCCGCCGGTCGGAGAGCTTCGGGAAATCGTCGCCTTTCCGTTCCGGAAAGAACTTCTGGATCGTCGTGAAGACGACTCCTCCGCTGGCCACCTTGAGAAGTTCCCGCAGATGGGCCCGATCCGCGGCCTGCACCGGTTTCTGCCGGAGGAGCTCATGGCAGCGCGCGAAGGTTCCGAAGAGCTGGTCGTCCAGGTCGTTCCGGTCCGTGATGGCCACCAGCGTGGGATTCTCCATCGCCGGGTGGAGGATGATCCTTCCGGCGTAGAAGGCCATGGTGAGGCTCTTTCCGGAGCCCTGGGTATGCCAGACCACGCCGCACCGCCTGTCCCCGCCCGGCCGTGAGGCGTCGACCGTGGCTTCGACCGCCCGGGTCACGGCATGGAACTGGTGGTATCCGGCAAGTTTCTTGAGGAGCAGTCCACCGGCCTCTTCCTCAAAGACAATGAAGTGCCGGACAAACCGCAGGAACCGGTTCGGCTGGAACGCTCCCTTGATGAGAACCTCGAGCTGCGGAATGGACGCCGGAGCCGGTTCCTCTCCCTCGATGGTCCGCCACGGCAGGAACCACTCCCGGTTCGCCGTGAGCGACCCGATCCGCGCCCCCAGCCCGTCGGAGACCACCAGCGCCTCGTTGAAGGCGAAGAGCGACGGGACCTGCCGCTTATAGGTCTGCAGCTGGTTGAACGCGGACCAGATGGTCGCGTTCTCGTCGGCGGGGTTCTTGAGCTCGATCACGCCGATGGGCAGGCCGTTGAGAAAGAGGACGATGTCCGGGCGGCGGTTGTGCTGACCTTCGACGACCGTGAACTGGTTCACCGCCAGCCAGTCGTTACTGTCCGGGTCCTCGAAGTCGACCAGCCGCGCCTTGTCGTGGACGAT
>DATEXR010000190.1 GCA_035256765.1 Candidatus Deferrimicrobiaceae bacterium
GCAATGGGAGCGGTGATGCCGGGGCGCGCGATCAACCAGGCGAGAGCGACCGTGGCGGGAGCCGAATGATATCGCCGGCCCACCTGGTCCAGCGCATCGAGAATCCGAAACCCCCGGTCATCCAGGTATTTCTTGACGAATTCGCCTCGCGCGCGGCCCGCAAGGTCCTTTTCCGACCGGTATTTTCCCGTGAGGAACCCGGCGGCCAGCGGGAAGTAGGGGATGACGCCCAATCCCTTTTCCCGGCAGAGGGGTTCGAGCTCCGCTTCATACTCGGCACGATCGTACAGGTTGTACAAAGGCTGAAGGCTCCGGTAGGCGGGATGCCCGTGTCGCTTGCTGACCTGCAATGCCTTTGAGAGCCGTTCCGCGTTGTAGTTCGAGGCCCCGATCGCCCGAACCTTCCCCTGCCGGGTCAGTTGCGCAAAGGCTTCCAGTGTCTCCTCCAACGGCGTCTCCGGATCGTCGGCGTGGGCCTGATACAGATCGATGTAGTCCGTCTGCAGCCGTCGCAGAGAATCCTCCGCCGCGCGCAGGATATAAGGCTTCGAAAGCCCCTTCTTGTCCGGGCCCATCTCCATTCCGACCTTCGTGGCGACGAGGACCTTCTTCCGGTTCCCGTCCCGCTTCAGCCATTTGCCGAGAACGGTCTCGGATTCGCCGCCCTTGTGACCCGGGACCCACGCGGAGTAGATATCCGCCGTGTCGATCAAGTCGCCGCCTGCGGCCGTGAACGCGTCCAACAGCCGGAATGACGTTTTTTCATCCGCGGTCCATCCGAAGACATTGCCTCCCAGCGCCAGCGGAGCCACTTCCCGTCCGGAATTTCCCAGTTTGCGTTTCTTCATAGGGCCCTCCGGATATTCGGATGCCGTGGTTCTTCAGACGATTCCTGCAGACGGTCCGAGAAATATCGTTCTTCCTGTAAGATGTCATAATCCGATCCGCCGTCGCGCTTACCCCCGTCCGGAGCGCCCTCGTGGGCGCACCGTATGTCGAGGAATTTCCCCTCGTCCTCGAGTGTCGGCTTCTCCCTACGTTCGAGATCGGGCTGCACACCCGGTTCGTCGGGGAGATTTTGGACGTAAAGGCAGAGGAATCCGTGCTCGGCGAGAAGGGACTCCCCGACATCGAGAAGGTGAGGCCGATCCTCTTCGACCCAGAGATCAACACCTGCCACGGGGTAGGCAAGCTTCCTGGCTGTGCCTACTCGATCGGGAAAACGGTTCGGTGAAGGCAGGGAAGAGTCGTAGTGGTGCCGCTACAAAGCGCCAGACGTCATCTCTTCCCGATGATGACGCCGCAGGCGATCCGGTCGCCGGAGTTCCCGGACGGGTCCGTCATCTCGTCGTCCGCCTTGGCATGGATGACGATCGAGGAGCCGTTCGGCCCCAGGAGGGACGCCGCGTCGCCCACCCCGAGGGTCGCATTCGGAAGCGTCGCCGTCAGCTTCCCCTTTTCGTTCGGACCCACTTCCAGGTTGGGAAGGTCCCCCGGGTGACCCCCTTCGTGACCCTTGAGCCCGTGCTTCTTCGCGTGGGGATTGAAATGCCCGCCCGCCGTCTTGAAATCCGGCGGTTCGCAAATCCCTGCAGCGTGGACGTGGATCCCGTGTTTCCCCGGCGCCAGCCTGGAGACTTCCACGACCACGGCAACCCCTTGCGGTGTTGGGGTAAATACGGCAGATCCAACGGTCTGCCCGCGACTGTCCTTGATCTCCGCCTCGGCGGATTTCCAGCTGCCCCCATCCGCCGCGTAGGCGAGGCTCCCGGTCAAGAGAAATAGACAAGCCAAAAAAACCGTTCGTTTCATCGCATCGCCCTCCCTCCCTGTCGTCGAAGACCTTGCTGTTTGAACCGGCACCTTTGGCCACTGATTAGATCGTCGAGTGACCGAAAGGTTTCGGTTCCCCCTGCCTGACCTTCTCCCGCGATATCCGCCCCGGATAACGAATTTGTCGTCCTGAACGGTTTACCGTAGCCGCGTGGGTCTCTCCATACAGGATCACAACTTTTTCCAGCCCCCCGGAAAAGAAAATTCATGCAATATATCGAATAGTTGTTAAATGGATTTTCCGCGGGGCATTCAGGGGCTCCAGGCCCAATCAGGTCACGCCAAGGGTACGGGTATTGCATTTTATTATGGAGACGATATAGACCAGCCGGGGGAACGATCGTGGCTTCTCGGTTCCGTAAGATACCCTTCCTCGACGTGCCGGGGTTGGTATTGGCCGCCCTTTTCCTGCTCCAGGGATGCACAGGTGCCGGCGACTCCGGTACCCCGGCTCCCCAAGGCTCCGCAGGGGACACGCCCGCCCTCGGCGTCAACGCGAGCCTTCAAGGGGCAAGGCCTTTTCCCGACGACAACCCGTGGAACACGCCGATCGATTCGGACCCGGTGGATCCGGATTCCGACCTTCTGATCGACAGCATCGGACGGACCGCCTCGCTTCATCCGGACTTCGGCGCCGACTGGAACGGGGGCCCCTTCGGGATTCCTTACGTCGTGGTTTCCGGGGACACGCCGAAGGTTCCCGTGTCGTTCCAATACGCGGACGAGAGCGACCCCGGCCCGTACCCGATTCCTCCCGGCGCGCCGATCGAGGGGGGGGCGACTTCGCAAGGGGACCGGCACATCCTGGTGGTCGATCGGGACAACGGGAAGCTCTACGAGCTCTTCGCCGCCTATCCGTCCGGAGCCGGATATTCCGCCGGCTCGGGGGCGATCTTCGATCTCTCTTCGAACGCTCTTCGTCCGGCCGGGTGGACTTCCGCCGACGCCGCCGGGTTGCCGATCTTCCCGGGGCTCGTCCGTTACGACGAGGTGATGGAGGGGAAAGTCATCCGCCATGCGTTGCGCTTCACGGCAACCAGGACGCGTCGTGCCTACGTCTCCCCGGCCCGGCACTTCGCCAGCGCGAGCACCGACCCGTCGTTGCCTCCGATGGGGATGCGCGTTCGCCTGAAGGCCGGGTTCGACATCTCGGGGTTCCCGCCGGGCGCCCGCGTGGTCCTCCAGGCGCTGAAGACCTATGGAATGATCCTGGCCGACAACGGGGGAAACTGGTTCCTGTCGGGGGCACCCGACTCCCGGTGGAACGATGACGAAATGAACACCCTGAAGCTTCTGACCGGGAACGAATTCGAAGTGGTCAAGATGGGCCCGCTGACCACGTTGTAGGTGCCCCAGCTCCGCTACGCCTTGTTCCGTGCCCACAACGATATGGACCTCCGCACGGGTCGAACGTCACGGGTTGACCTGTATGCATATAAGATGCATACTGATGCATATGCGAACGACTCTGAACATCGACGATGACCTCTTGCGGGAGGCCCAGGCGCTTTCGGGGATCCGGGAGAAGACCGCCACCGTGCGCGCCGCACTGGAGGCGCTGATCGCCAGGGAGAGCGCCCTCCGGCTCGCGGCGCTCGGCGGCACCGAGCGGCATCTTCGCCCGATCCGCCGGCGCAGGAGCGGTAAACGCGCCTGATGCTGGTCGACACCTCCGTCTGGATCGACCATTTCCGCCGGGGGAACGCGG
>DATEXR010000191.1 GCA_035256765.1 Candidatus Deferrimicrobiaceae bacterium
CCGGGCGGCGCCGATCGCGGCGCACAGGTGCGCCACCCCGAGCCCCTTGGTGTCCAGCGTCCCGCGGCCGTACATGTATCCGTCCCGGATCTGCGCGGAGAACGGCGGAACGCTCCACTCCTCCGCCCGCGCCGGCACGACGTCCATGTGATGGATGAGGACGAGCCCGGGCTCCTCCGTCCCGCCCACGTGGCACAGGACGTTCGGCTTCTCCGGGGTCGCCCCGAACGTGACCGGCGTGAGATCGTTCTCGACCAGCACCCGGCACAGAAGCTCCGCCGCCGCGCGGCAGTCCCCGGGCGGGTTCGTCGTGTCGATCCGTACGTATTCCGCGAGCAGGGTTACGGGGTCCATCGTTGAATTATGTCCCCCATTCCGATTAGAATTCAACCAGCCCCAAGAACAGGGACGTTCTTGGGATGAAAAGTTTTCGGCTGCTCCGGGCGCTGCCCGCTCATGAAAAGTTTTAAGAACGTCCCTATGCTTTAGGAGGGCATATGCCCAAAGCGCTGATCACCGGCATCACCGGCCAGGACGGCTCCTATCTCGCGGAGTTCCTCCTCGCCAAAGGATACGAGATCCACGGCGTCATCCGCCGCGCGTCCACCTTCAACACGGGCCGGATCGACCACGTTTACGTCGACCCCCACGTCACCGGCGCCCGGATGTTCCTCCACTACGGCGACCTCGCCGACTCGGGCCAGATGACCAACCTCATCTACAATCTCCAGCCCGACGAGATCTACCACCTCGGCGCGCAAAGCCACGTCCGGGTCTCCTTCGACATCCCCGAGTACACCGGCGACGTCACCGGCATGGGCACCACGCGGATCCTCGAGGCGCTCCGCCGGGCCAACGGGAAAGCGCGGTTCTACCAGGCCTCCTCCAGCGAAATGTTCGGCGCCTCCTCCCCGCCGCAGAACGAGAAGACCCCGTTCTACCCCCGCTCCCCCTACGGGGCGGCGAAGGTCTACTCCTACTGGATGGCGGTGAACTACCGGGAGGCGTACGGCACGTTCGCCAGCAACGGCATCCTCTTCAATCACGAGTCCCCCCGTCGCGGCGAGACGTTCGTCACGAGAAAGATCACCCGCGCGATCGCGGCCATCAAGGCGGGCAGGCAGAAGGACCTGTTCCTCGGGAACCTCGACGCCCGAAGGGACTGGGGGTTCGCCCTCGAGTACGTGGATGCGATGTGGCGAATCCTCCAGCACGACCGCGGCGACGATTTCGTGGTCGGGACCGGCGAGTCGCACTCGGTGAAGGAATTCCTCGAGGAGGCGTTCGCCTACGCCGGCCTGGACTGGAAGCAGCACGTCAAGATCGATCCGAAATATTTCCGCCCCACGGAGGTGGAGAACCTGGTCGCGGACGCCTCCAAGGCGAGGAAGCTTCTCGGCTGGGAGCCGAAGGTCTCCTTCCGGGATCTGGTCCGCATCATGGTGGACGCCGACATGAAGGAGGCCGGGCTCTCCCCCCCGGGGGAGGGACGCAGGATCCTGGCGCAGAAGGGTTTCCCCGCAGGGGTGAAATATTGAAGGAGGGACGATGCCCGCCCGGGCGGTGAAAAAGGGAAAAGGCCGGCCTAAAAGTTTCTTCGCGGGGAAGAAGATCCTGTTGACCGGGGGCGCAGGCTTCCTCGGGCGGTCGGTCATCCACCATCTCGTCGAGCGGGGCGCGCGCCTCAAAGACATCTTCATCCCCCGCTCCGACCAGTACGACCTGCGCTTCCAGATCGCGTGCGCGAAGGTCGTCACGGGCCAGGACATCGTGATCCACCTGGCCGCCAACGCGGGCGGGATCGGGTGGAATTGGAAGCACCCCGGGGCGCTCTTCTACGACAACATCGCGATGGGGGCCCTCCTCATGGAAGAGGCGCGCCGCGCCGGCGCCGAGAAGTTCGTCCAGATCGGCACGGTCTGCTCGTACCCGTTCCGACCGCCCCGCATCCCCTTCCGGGAGGACGACCTCTGGCAGGGGTATCCCGAAAGGACGAACGCCCCCTACGGGATCGCGAAGAAAGCGCTCCTCGTAATGGGGCAGGCGTACCGGGAGGAGTACGGCTTCCGCGTCATCTACCTGCTCCCGGTGAACCTCTACGGCCCGGGCGACCACTTCTTCGAGCCCGAGAAATCCCACGTCATCCCCGCGCTCATCCGCAAGTTCGTGGAAGCGAGGGAGGGGAAGGCCAAGGAAGTCGGGATCTGGGGAAGCGGGCTGTACGAGGGCGCGCCCGTCTCCCGGGAGTTCCTCTACGTCGACGATGCCGCCGAGGCGATCGTCCTGGCCGCCGAGAAGTACGACAAGCCCGCCCCGGTCAACATCGGGTCGGGGCAGGAGATCGCGATCAACGACCTCGTGGAGATGATCCGCAGGATGACGGGCTACCGGGGCAAGGTCGTGCGCGACCTGAGCAAGCCGGACGGCCAGCCGCGCCGCTGCCTCGACACCTCCCGGGCGAGGGAGGAGTTCGGTTTCATCGCCCGCACCCCCTTCGAGGAAGGGTTGCGCAGGACGATCGAGTGGTACGAGATCGCGCGGAAGGAGAGGCATCTGCCATGAAACGGGTCCTGATCACCGGCGGCGCGGGGTTCATCGGCTCGCACCTGTGCGAGAGACTGCTCGCGCGCGGGGACGAAGTGCTCTGCATCGACAATTTCTTCACCTCCCGGCGGGCGAACATTTTGCACCTCCTCGACAATCATATGTTCGAGTTCATGCGCCACGACATCACCTGGCCCCTGTACGTCGAGGTGGACGAGATCTACAACCTGGCGTGCCCCGCCTCCCCCATCCACTACCAGTTCGATCCCGTCCAGACCACCAAGACGAATGTCCACGGGTCGATCAACATGCTCGGCCTCGCAAAAAGACTCAAGGTCAGGATCCTCCAGGCCTCGACCTCGGAAGTCTACGGGGACCCGACCGAGCATCCCCAGAAGGAATCCTATTGGGGGAACGTCAACCCGATCGGCCCCCGCTCCTGCTACGACGAGGGGAAGCGGTGCGCCGAAACGCTCTTTTTCGACTACCACCGCCAGCACAAGCTCAACATCCGGGTCGTCCGGATCTTCAATACGTTCGGGCCGAGGATGCACCCGAACGACGGGCGGGTGGTCTCCAA
>DATEXR010000192.1 GCA_035256765.1 Candidatus Deferrimicrobiaceae bacterium
CGCGCACGGTGGAGTTCACCGACACGGAGTTCATGATCGCCCAGGGGGCGCGCCTTCTCGAGGACGGCAAGACGTTCTTCGTCGGATGGGGAATCCCCCAGGTCGTGGCCATCCTGGGGCAGAAACTCCACGTTCCGGGCGTCATCCAGCTCTTCGAGTTCGGGGCGATCGGACCGCAATCGGTCCTCCCGTTCGTCCGGGGAACGATGGGAGGGCCGCAGAACACCTACCGCTCTCTCCAGTGGCTCAACATGAACTGGGCCTTCGCCTACTCCGCCTCGGGATACATGGACTACGGAATGCTCGGAGCCCTTCAGGTCGATCCGTACGGCAACATCAACTCCACCTTCCTCGGAGGGACGTACCGGGAGCCCGAACGCCGTTTCGCGGGAAGCGGGGGGGGGAACCAGGTGGCGTCCCACTGCTGGAAAACGATCATCGTGATCAAGCACGAGGGGAGGCGGTTCGTTCCCCGGGTCGATTTTCTCACCTCGCCCGGGTATCTGACCGGACCCGGTGCGCGGGAAAAAGCGGGGCTGCCCGCGGGGACCGGTCCGTACCGGGTCGTCACCTCCAAGGCGCTGTTCGGGTTCGACGAGGAGACCAAGAAGATGGTCCTCCTGGGGGTCCTGCGCGGTCTCGACCCGCGGGACGTGGTGAAGGACATGGCGTTCCGACCCTTGATGTCCAGGGAAATCGAAGAGATACCCCCCCCCACCGACGAGGAGCTCAGGCTTCTGCGGGAGGAGATCGACCCTTCCCGTTTTCTCATCCGTGGAGAGAAGATGTCTGCTTCCGTATGAGGTTTATTTTTACCGACCCTTACCGCTGGACACCGCATTGAATAGCCCCGGGCGGGTGCTATAATGAAAAATATGGTCCGGCGCGTATACATCGAGACATTCGGCTGCCAGATGAACGAGGTGGACTCGGCCAGGATGGTGGCGCTCCTCGGGAAGGGAAATTACCGCCCCGCGGAATCCCTGTCCGATGCCGATCTCGTGCTTCTGAACACCTGCAGCATCCGGGAGAAGGCGGACCAGAAGATCTACAGCGCCCTGGGCCATCTTCGGCGATGGAAGCAGGGCCGTGAGGGACGCCTCGTCGCCGTGGGGGGGTGCCTCGCCCAGCAGGAGGGGCCGGAACTCCGGAGACGGGCGCCCCACGTCGACATCGTGTTCGGCACGCACAGCATCTCCCGGCTGCCCGGCCTCCTTCGCCTCGCGGAAGGTCGGAACGCCCAGGTTTCCACCGACCTCTCCGGCGACACCAGCCACTGGGACGTGCTCCCGTATCTTGCGAACGGGGCGGTGAGCGCCATGGTCACCGTCATGCAGGGATGCGACAACTACTGCGCCTATTGCATCGTCCCGTATGTCCGGGGAAGCGAGATCAGCAGGCCCTCCGGGGAGATCCTTACGGAGGTCCGCGAACTGGCGGACCGGGGCGTATGCGACGTGGTCCTCCTGGGGCAGAACGTGAACTCCTACGGGAAAAAGGAGGGGGAGATCCCTTTCCCCGAACTCCTCCGGCGGATCTCCCGTGTCCGGGGAATCCGGCGAATCCGGTTCCTTACCTCGCATCCGCGGGACCTGGACCGGGAGACGATCCGCCTTTTTTCCGAGAACGATCTCCTTTGCCCTCACATCCATCTGCCGATCCAGGCAGGGTCGGACCGTGTCCTGTCCTCCATGGGGCGCGGATACACGAGAAAGGAATATCTCGGCCGGATCGAAGAGTTACGAAAGGCAAGGCCCGGGATCGCATACTCTTCGGATTTCATCGTCGGGTTTCCGGGCGAGACGGAAGAAGATTTCCGGGAGACGTTGTCGGTCATGGAGGAAGTCCGGTACGATTCCTCCTTCTTTTTCCGGTTCTCCCCGAGACCGGGGACCCGCGCTGCCGGCATGGCGGAAACCGTCGCCCCGGAGGAGGCGCGAGAGCGGCTCTATCGCCTCCAGGCCCTGCAGGAACTCCACACCCGGGAACGACTGGCCGCGTGCGTCGGGAACGAGATGGAGGTGCTGGTCGAGGGGAAGAGCGCGAAGGACCCCTCGCGCCTGTGCGGCCGGACTCCGTGCTACAAGACCGTCAACTTTTCCCCCGCCAGGAACGGGAAAGGGGCATTGCGCCGCGTCGCGATCCGGTCTGCCGGGCATCATTCTCTCTCGGGCGAGGAAGGAGGACTGCATGGTTAAGGAAATGCAAGTGATCGGAATCACGATCGACCCGGTGACCCAGTCCCCCATCATCATATTGCGGGACAAGGAGAACCTGAACACCCTTCCGATCTGGATCGGGGTGCTGGAGGCGAACGCGATCGCCGCGGGGCTGGAAAACCTCAAGCTGCCGAGACCGATGACCCACGATCTTTTCAAAAACCTCATCGACCAGATCGGGGTGAAGCTTCTTCGCGTGGAAGTCACCGACATCCGGGACAACACCTATTACGCGCTCCTCCACATGGACATCAACGGGAAATCGGTCGTCATCGACTCGCGGCCGAGCGACGCGATCGCCATCGCCATCCGGATGGAAGTCCCGATCATGGTCCGGGACGCGGTCATCGAAAAAGCGCTTCGGGTGGAATCCGGAACGCCCTCCGGGGGAGAGAAGGACAAGTGGACGGAGCTCCTCGAGAAGATGGATCCGGAAGATTTCAGCAAGTACAAGATGTGACATCCCGCTTCATGGACGTGGCCCGCATACTGGTCGTGCAGGAGAGCGCCAATACCTCGCAGGACCTATGCTTCACCGCCTTTGATCATCCGGTCGAATTCTCGTTCTGCACCCCCGATCAAGTGATCCGGGGGGAGACCGACCTTTCCCCCTATATCGCGATCGTCGCCTCCCTGGACAGCGAGCACCGTCCCCTGGTCGATTTTCTCCGGGAAGATCCCGGAGACGGTCCTCCGATCTTCCTCTTCCGGAGCGAACCGCCGCTTCGGGAGATCGCCCGCTGGGTCACCTGGGGGAAGGTACAGGACGGCACCGATCCGGCGGTCGCGGTGCGTCTCCTGTCGGAAAGCATGGAATATTACTCCCTCGCCTCCCTCTACCAGCAGTGCCTGAAGATCATGGCGTGCCAGGACGAGGAGAAGATGCTCGCCCGGATCTCGGAAACCTTCACGAACGAGCTCGGCACCGAAAGCTGCGTCATCTGGGTCGCCGCGGCGCGCGACCCCGACGAGATGGTGATCGCCTCCGTCCGGGGGTGCATCGGCATCAACAGGGAAGGTTCGACGTTTTCTCTCTCCCAGGCCGACTGGGCGGAAGGGATGGGGAACGGGAAGCCCTTCCTCTACCCTCCCGGGGAAAACGAGAGGGAGGGAAGCAGGTCCGACGGCGGCGACACGGACCTTTACGTTCCGATCCTGCACATGGGAAAACCGGTCGGCCTCGTGAAACTCGGCGCGAGGCCGGACCGGAAACCGTTTGGGCAGAGGGATATGTATGTCGCATCGATCATCGCCGGGTACGCCGCGCTGGCCTGGAAAAACATCACCCGTTTCGTCCGGATGGAGCGGGTGTCGCTTCGCGACGCGGAGACCCGGGCGTACTCCCCCGTGTTTCTGTCGGACTACTTCGAGAAGGAACGCTACAAGGCGGGCAGGTTCCGCCGGCCTCTTTCGGCCGTTTTCCTTGTCCTCGACAACCTGTCCCGCATCCGGGAGGAGACCCGCGAAACCGTCGTCGCCGGGGCGGTCTCGGACATGGTCGATGCCATCGGCAAGGCCCTGCGGGAGTCCGACCTCATCGCCCGGGTGGAGGCGAACCGGTTCTGCGCGATCCTCCCCGAGACCGATTATTTCGGCTCCCTCCTGGCATTACGGCGTCTGAGGAAAGCGATTCGGGAAAGCACGGCCATCCAATATCTGGGGACCGAATATCGTCTGGAGACGTTTCTCGTATCGGTCACCTTTCCCCGCGACGGAAAAGATCTTCCGGGTCTCTGGCGCGTTGCGGAGGCGAAATACCATCAGCAGAAGCAAAGCCCCTTCCACCGCCTGCACCTTCGGGAGAAGACCCTGTGGAATGCCTTCGACACCCTGGTCGGCAAACCCGACTATTACGATCTTCTGCGGTCGGGACAGACCGTGCCGTACTTCTCCCGGTTCCCGCGGGAGAAGGGGCGCAACGGGCACTTCTGCCTGAAAAGGGAAACCTTCCTCCGGATGATGGAATCCGTGGCCCAGGACGCGATGTCCCTGGACCGGAAAAGGGGGCTGGTCATCGCGGCGGGTCCCCGCCCCGAGATGTTCAAGCAGATCTTCCTGTCGCTCGGGCCGGAAGCGGGCAACGGCAGGAGCATCACCATCATCGGACAGGACGGCAATACCCGCTTCGACTCGAAAAACCTTTTGTACGTGCACGCCGAGGACAACCAGCTCCAGGACAGGCAAATCGTTATGTTTCTCAAGGAAAACGGCGCCTACGGGCTGCTCGCGACCGAGCGGGAGGACGAGGTGTGCGGGTTCAACACGGCCGACGAGTGGCTCGTGGATTCGATGATCGAGAAGGTGCAGGAAACGTATCGCCTGCAGGGGACGTTCTAGTTGGAGCCTTCGATGGCGGAGCGAACGATGGGTACCGCGACGACCGCAAAGCAGATCCTGATCGCCGACCCGTCGGAAACATCCCGCCGTGACCTGCTCCGGTTTTTCCGCACGAAAGGGTACAAGGTCATCGATGCGGCGGACGGCAGCAGGGCGCTTGCGGAAGCGCTCCTCAAGAGGCCCGACATCCTCCTCCTCGATCTCTCCCTCCCGGGGCTCGGACCGGACCGCCTCGTCCAGATCCTGCACACGAACCCGCACACGAAGAACATCCCGATCTTCTTCCTGAGCGACCAGGAGAAAAGCGTTCCGGGTTTCCGTCCCGGGATCGACGAGTTCATCCGGAAGCCGTTCCACGGGGACGAGGTCCTGCTTCGGATCCAGCGCACGCTGTTTCAGGACAACATCACGGAATCCCTTGCCGGCGACTCCGAGATCAGCGGGAACCTGGCGCAGATCTTTCTTCCCGACCTTTGGCAGATCCTCTCGATGAACAAGAAAAGCGGAGTCGTCCAGGTGGAAGGGGAGGGGACGGGCGGGTCGATCTACATCGACCAGGGGGAGATCGTCTCCGCGCGCGCCCAGAACACCCTGGGGGAAAAAGCGCTCTATCGTCTCATCTCGCTTCGGGAGGGGAGGTTCCGGTTCCTGCCGGGGAAAGTGGAGGTCCGGGCGACCATCCACTCCTCCACCCAGTCCGTTTTGATGGAGGGTTTGCGGCAGATCGATGAAATCCTCAATCTCGGCGCCGAACTCCCCTCGCCGGACGATTCGGTGATCCTCGCGAAAAGCGCGAGGTCGATCAGCGGGGGATCGGGGGTGGTGCGCGAGGTGCTCCTTCTCGCGGAGTTCTGCAACTCCGTGAAGGACCTCGTGAACAACTGCAGTTACCCCGACCTCGTCGTCTTCGAGACCCTGCTCGAGCTGAAGAAGCGGGGGATGTTGCGGATCGGCCGGTTCGAGGCTCCCCGAACGAAAAGCGAATTCCTCCCGCCGGAGGAAATGGCGCGGCTGCGCACCTCCCTCGAAGAGATGGGAAACTTCTCGGAGAGCGGAGAAGGGCGCATCGTTTTTTTCCTCCCGGACCCCGAGCTGCTCGAGGGGGTCGTCCTCGCCCTGGGACAGCACCGGGAGTTCCAGGTGGACTCCGCCTTTTTCTCCCTGCGGAGGGAGGAGGCCCCCCCGATCGGGATGTTCGGGAAACTCACGATCGGAGAGGGGTCCCATCTTCTTCTCTACGTCTTTCCGTACCTTCGCTCCACTTCTCCCCTGTGGTATGCTCTGGCTCCCCGCCCCCTGGGAATCGTGGCATTTCTCAAGGACGAGGTTTCGAGTTCCCTCGAAGCGCTTCTGGCCGTCTCGGACTACACGAAAGGATCGGATGCGCGCGTGGTGCTGGCCGTCATGGGGAAATCATTCACGAATTTCGGGCTCGGGGAAAACACGATCCGCCTGTTCCAGAGCCGGCTGGAGAAGCTTGGCTGCTTCCTCAAGGTACAGGAGCTCGATCAGCTGTCCCCGGAAGAGATCCGGGACGCCCTCGCCCGGGTGGTGAGGCAATACCTCCAGGGAGATCCGATATGATCGATCTGCACATGCACTCCACGTTCAGCGACGGCGAATTGATCCCGTCCGAGGTCGTTTCCCGTTGTCTTTTCGCGGGGTACACGCATCTCGCGATCACCGACCACGTCGACCCGTCGAACCTGGAGAACGTCGTGGATCGCATGGTGCACGTCTGCTCCGAACTCCGGGGGAAGGTGCGGGCGCAGGTTTACCCCGGCGTCGAAATCACGCATGTCCCCCCGCGGTTGATCGCGCCGCTGGTTGCCCTTGCGCGGGAACGAGGGGCGAAGGTGATCCTCGTGCACGGGGAAACGATCGTGGAGCCGGTGCCCAAGGGCACCAACCTCGCGGCCATTCGGGCGAATGTCGACATCCTCGCTCATCCCGGCCTGATCACCGAGGAGGAGGCCAGGCTCGCGAGGAAACAAGGCGTGCTTCTCGAGATCACATCCCGCAGGGGGCACTCCCTCACGAACGGGCACGTGGCGCGCATTGCGGCGAAAACGGGCGCCCGTCTGGTGTACAATACCGATTCGCATTCTCCCGGCGATTTCACGCCGTGGGAGGACGCCGTCCGGATCATCCGGGGGGCGGGACTGACGGAGAAGGATGCGGCACGCATGCAGGAGAATGCGCGGGAACTTCTCGAAGGATGACCGAAAGGGGAAACGGATGGCAAGGAAGATCAAGTACACGCGGAAAGACCTGAAAGGCCCGGACGAGTTCATCTCCACCCTCGGACGGGCGACGCTATGGATCAAGGAAAACCACGTTCCGGTCCTTGCCGCGCTGACCGCCGTCATCCTCGCCGCGGGAGGGGTATACGGCACGCGCGCCTACTACCGCTGGCAGGAGGCGAAGGCGAACCGGGACCTCTGGCCCCAACTGATCCAGGCCCAGGAAGTTCTCCGGTCCCCGGGGGTCGCCGACGAGGAGAAGCTCGACCGCCTCGAGAGGTTTCTGGCCGCCCAGGTGAGCGCGCACCCCGGCACGGAGGCGGCGGTCTTCGCGCAGTACTACCTGGGAAGCATCGCCTTCCGCCGCGGCAATTACGACCGGAGCGCCGAGTATTTCCGGTCGGCCATTGCCAGCGGGAAGGAGCAGGGGACCGTCATGGATTTCCTCCTTCGCGAAGGGCTTGCCCAGACGTTCGATGCCAAGGGGGACGCGGAAAACGCCCAGAAGGCCTACGGGGAGGCCGCAGGGTTCGCGACCGGGGAGTTGTTCCGCACCCAGGCACGGATGGGGCAGGCAAGAGCCCTTGCCACCCTGGGGCGCAATCAGGAGGCGACGGAGGTATTCCGCAGGATCCTCGCCGAGAATCCCGACACGCCTCTTAAGGAACTCATCCAGATCCAGCTTTCGCGTCTGGGATAAGGGAAGGGGAAGGGACAAAGCCGGATGAAGCTTTATCTTTGCTTTCTCTGGCACATGCACCAGCCGTATTACAAGGATCCCGAAACGGGGAACTACATCCTGCCCTGGGTTCGGCTTCACGCCGTCAAGGATTACGTGGCCCTCCCGCGGCTCTTTCGGGAATTTCCGGCGGTGCGGCATACCTTCAACCTGGTCCCGTCGCTGCTGATCCAGGTCCAGGACTACGTGGAACACGGCGCGGAGGACGTCTTTTTGTCCCTGTCCCGGAAAAACTCCCTCGACCTCTCGAACGAGGAGGAGGAGTTCCTCCTTCGCAACTTCTTCGCCGCCCATGCCCCCACCATGATCCTGCCCCAGCCGAGGTACGCGGAACTGTACGGGAGAAGGGAAGCGGCGCTGCGGGTGGTGGGGAAATCCGGTGCGTCGAGCGGGTTCGGGGCGTCGGATTACACCGACCTGATGACGTTGTTCAACCTTACCTGGTTCCACCCGATGCTCCGCGAGGAGGATGCGTACCTCGCCCGTCTCTGGAGGAAGGGGAGCGGGTACACCGAACGCGACAAGGTATACGTCCTGGATCGTCAGATCGACATCATGGCGACGGTGATCCCGGAATACCGGAAGGTGGCGGAAAACGACGGCGGCGAGAATACCTCCACCCCCATGTACCACCCCATACTGCCGCTCCTCATCGACAACCGGTCGGCGCAGGACGCGCTCCCCGGCGCGCTTTTACCGAGGGTTCCCTTTGCCTACCCGGAAGACGCGGTGGAACAGATTTTCCGGGGAAGGGAGGTGTTCCATTCCCTTTTCGGGAGGTTCCCGGACGGTTTGTGGCCTTCCGAAGGCTCCATCAGTCCGGCCGCTCTGGAAATCGCTTCCCGTGCCGGATTCCGTTGGACCGCCACGGACGAGATTCTCCTGTCGAAGGCGCTGGGAAAACCCGTCCATCGGGACTCCGGCGGCGTTCCCCTCGAGCCTTCCTGGTTGTATCACCCGTACGTCGCTTCCACGCCCGCGGGTCCGATCCGGATATTCTTCCGGGATCACCACCTCTCCGATCTGATCGGCTTCGAATATTCCCGCTGGGGCCCCGTCGATGCCGCTTCCAATTTTTGTAATATTATCAGTAATATATATAATAAATTGTCTTCCATCCCGGGTCATTCCCGCAAGGACGCCTATGTGGTTCCCGTCATCCTGGACGGAGAGAACGCCTGGGAATATTTCCCCGATTCCGGGGAGGAATTCCTTCGCACATTGATGGGACGGCTTACCTCAATGGCCCCAAATATATCATGTATTACATTAAGCGAAGGCCTTAAACAAATAGACTATGATGTGGAATTACCAAAAATCCCTACGGGCTCCTGGATCGACGGGACATTCAACATCTGGATCGGGCACAGAGAGGACCAGGCGGCGTGGGAATTGCTCGCTCGAGCGCGAGCCCTCTGGCAATCGCGTTCCGAGCAGATGAGGAAGGCCGGCCTGAAGCCGTCGAAAGAACTGAATAACGCTTTCGGCCACCTGCTCGTCGCGGAAGGATCCGACTGGTGCTGGTGGTACGGGGATGACCATTTCACGCCGCA
>DATEXR010000193.1 GCA_035256765.1 Candidatus Deferrimicrobiaceae bacterium
GAGCAGATGGTCGTTGCGGGGGAACTTGCAGCGGGATTGGCCCACGAGATCAAGAACCCCCTCGCCGGGATCAAGGTGGCGATGGACGTCCTCTCCCGGGAGGAGGCATTGAGCAAGGAAGACCGGGATGTCATGGCGAAGGTGACCGATGAGATCAAACGGCTGGAAGTCCTGATGAAGAACTTTCTCAACTTCGCCAAACCTCCCAAGCCCCGGTTCGCGAAGGTGAACGTGAACGACATCCTCCGGGCCACCATGGATTTCTACTTCCTTGGAGGGGCATCCCTGCCGGGCAAGCCGGAAGGCATCGAAATCTCGAAAGACCTGGACGCCCGCATCCCCGAGAGGGTGGCCGACCCCCTTCAATTGCAACAGGTCTTCCTGAACCTGTTCCTGAACGCCGTCGAAGCGATGCCGGGCGGGGGCGTGCTGGCGGTCAGGACGGAATACGATGCCTTTTCGGATTGCGTCCGGATCGAAATATCCGACAGCGGCAAAGGGATTGACGAGGGGATCATGGGAAACATATTCCAGCCGTTTTTCACGACCAAGCCGAAGGGGACCGGCCTGGGGCTCGCCATCTGCCGGCAGTTGATCGAGCAGCAGGGCGGCTCCATCAAGGCGGAAAACAACCCTTCCGGCGGGACCGTATTCCGGATCGACCTCCCCGCAAAACGCGTCCCCGGAGCGGAGCAAGCATGAGAGCGAAAGGAAGGGTTTTTCTTATCGACGACGACGGCCTGATCCTCTCGATGCTTTCCCGGGCGCTGAGAAACGAAGGGTACGAGGTGCAGACCGACGCGAGCGGGGAGGAGGTCGTAAGCAGGGTGCGGTCCTTCCACCCCGACGTGGTGCTGCTGGACATCAGGCTCCCCGGGAAGAGCGGGATGGAACTCCTCGAGGAGATCGTGGGGAGCGGAATGGACACGCAGGTCGTCATGCTCACCTCCGACGACACGGCGGAGACCGCCATCCGGGCGATGAAGCGGGGCGCCGTGGATTACCTGACGAAGCCCTTCAACCTCGACGAGGTGGTGCTCGTCATCGGGAAGGTGATCGGGAACGAAAGG
>DATEXR010000194.1 GCA_035256765.1 Candidatus Deferrimicrobiaceae bacterium
ACAGCCCGCAACATCGGCAAAATATTCGCTGAACAAGAATGACGTAATCGGGCGGCGCGAAGGTCCCTGAAACTCCCCGGCCGGTCGTCTCCGCGGTGGGACGATGTTTTCCCCGATCCGTTCTCAAGGACTTACGGACCATAGCAAGGCGGCCGACAACTACCCGAAAATTCTGGTCGGGACGGCCGGACTTGAACCGCCGACTCCTTCCTCCCAAGGCAAGTGAAAAGGTTTACGGGAAAAGCCGGTATCGACTGAAGTTTCACATTTTCAAGCGCTTACAAATGTGCCGCCGGTATACGAAGTATAGAGAAAACCGGCTATACAGGCAGGTGTTGGTAAATTTTCGGTAAACATCGATCGATCCATCACTCCCCTCTTTTCTTCCTTTCCTTAGGCAAGTGTTTGCCGATCTCGTTGCGTACGCGTCGAGCGAGGGCGACCGCCCGTCGCGCCTCGGTCAGAGAGATCTCCTCGAAATCGCCCGGGTAGCGCGCCTCCGTCGCGTAGACAGTGAACCTGCGCTGCTCCGGAACCGAGAGCTTCGGCCGGACGTTTTTCGGCATCAGCGAAAGGAGCCGGCCCAGATCATGGGTCTTCGGGGAATCAATGTTCCTCGAAGCAAGATACGCCTTGATCGACTTCTCGATGCACTGTTGCGCATGGAAACATACCGTATCCGTCGGGCATTCTTCGCCCAAGGTCAGCGTGTGGGTTGCGGTCTTCAGGTCGTTTTCCGCTTTGGCCGTCCATTCGCCAACGACTTGCATTATGCGTTCACGGTCTGGCATACACCACTTTCCCTTCCCGTGCAGCGGGCTTTTCGATCGTTCCTGCGATCTCCTTCCGCCAGGCAAACTCGTCAGGCGTCGTCACGATGATATCCTTCGGAATCCGAATGTCGTCCAGCGCCACCGCGATCTCGATTGCCTTGTTCCGCTTTGACCCCCGCACCGGCATGACGACCAGAAGATCCACGTCGCTATCAGGCCCGGCATCTCCCCGGGCGTGCGACCCGAACAGTACGATCCGTTCCGGTCCGAACCGTTTGACGATCCGCCGTACCATGGTGTCGATCTTCCGCTGGACACCGGACGCCTTCATTTTTCACCTCGCGTTTCGCCTCGACTATGGGCCTTCAATGTCAGCGCTCGCCGGCCTCCGTTTTTTTCCTGGGTTCGCTTTCCACCGATAGATAACCCAGTCGCGCAAGCTCTTTCGCGACCAGATAACGGACAGCGGAGGAAAGACTGCGCTCCTCCTTGGCACAATAAGCCTCCAGCGCTTCGGCCAGCGCCCCGGTCAAACGAAGTCCCAAGAAACGTTCCTTCTTGTTCATGGCTTGATTGTTAAACATTTTATCTTGACAGGCAATGATTATTTTCGGATAATTTGTTTAACCTACGGATAATAAGGAGCGCCAGTGACCCCACATACCCAATTGTCGCTGATCAGACCTGGGGAGGTTGCGAAAATACTGGGCTGCAGCGTTGTCTACATCTACAAATTGGCCCAGCGTGGCGAACTTCCCTCTTATGTCTTTGGCCGCTCCGTCCGGTTTCATCCTCATGAGGTTTCCGAGTTTATCAAATCGCATCGCCGCAAGGATACGGAATAAAGAAGAATTATGCCTGAGAAAGCTGAGCATGGGAGTTTATAAGGTTACATATCCCTGGACCGGGAAAGTCTCCTATGGTGTCGATTACCGCGATCCCGGCGGGAGATTCCCGACATCGAGGATGCGTTGCGCGTCGGGCTCTACATGGTCCGGGGACCCGCCGCAACCGGCCGACTCCGCGCCGATCCTGCCCAGGAACCCAAGGTGCGATACCTCGCCAAGGGAACCGTCCCCGATCACGGGGAAGAGAGGGTGTCGTCCGGCCACCGGGACTACGACTCCCTGGAGTGGATCGCCCGGCTGACTTCCCACATCCCCGACCGGGGAACCCAGCTCGTCCATTACTACGGGGCCTACTCGAATGCTCATCGCGGAATCGCACACAAACGCGAGGCTTTCATCGAGGTCCCACCGGAGTATGAGCCGTCCGATCCTCCGCGACCTGACAGTGCCTGGCTTGCGGCCCGCCGGAAATCGTGGGCGCGTCTCATCCTGCGTGTCTACGAGGTCGACCCCCTCCTGTGCTCTTGCGGCAAGCGGATGCGCGTCGTGGGCTTCATCACCCAGGCCCCTGTCATCCGAAAGATACTCGACCACATCGGGCGACGCTTCGACCCCCTGAAACTTCCGGGGCGGTCGCCGCCGCTGTTGGATGATTTCTGCCCCGACCCGTTCCCAAGGACTTTCGGACCGCAGTAAGGCGACCGGGGGCCGGACTTCCCCCATCCACCCCTTTCACCTCCACGCCCGACGTATGCGCGGGTTTCGGGTTGATCCCCGTCCCATGGTGGGTATACCGACGGCGAAAGGTTGTCGGAAGCAGCGGCGGGCGGAGCGGCGGAGTTATTGATGTCGGACAGACCGACCCGGCCACAGAATCACGACAGCCGGCCAAGGGGGAAGGATCCTCCTGGTGAGACAGCTAAAAAAGAAACTTCCTATAGACCCAATCCAGAAACCGGGAAAATGCTGGTAAGATTTTGGTAATCATTGCGACAGAAGGCAATCACGGCAAACATGCAACTGCAGGAAAAGACTGGTCGGGACGGCCGGACTTGAACCGGCGACCCCTTGCTCCCAAGGCAAGTGCGCTACCAGGCTGCGCTACGTCCCGACTCTACGAACATAGTAAGCTACCCGAACATCCCGCTGTTGCGCAACTCCTGGATGATGAGCCGTATCGCCTGCCCGCGGTGGCTGATCTTGTTCTTCTCCTCGGGGGTGTGCTCGGCCATCGTCTTCCCGGACCCCTTGACGAGAAAGATCGGGTCGTACCCGAAACCGGCCGTTCCGCGCGGGACGGGCACGATCTCCCCCTCGACGCGCCCGGTGCTCTCCGCAATCACCCGGGAGGGGAGGGCGGCGGCGGCGGCGCAGAGGAACGCAGCCGTCCACGGCCGGGAAACGGGTTTCAGTTCGTAGAGAAGCACCGCGTTGTTTTTCTCGTCGGTCGCCTGCTCGCCCGCGTACCGGGCGGATCGGACGCCCGGCCGGCCGCCTATCGCGTCCACCGACAGCCCGGAGTCGTCCGCGATGCAGAGGATATTGCACTCCTTGGCGTAATGGAGCGCCTTGCTCCTCGCGTTCTCCGCGAAGGTTTTTCCCGCCTCGCGCGGCTCCGTTACGCTCGGGAGGTCGGGCAGCGTCAGGATCTCGACGTTCCTCTGCAGCCCCAACCCCAGCAACGCCTTGATCTCGTTGATCTTTCCCCGATTGCGGGTAGCGATCAGCAGCTTCACCGCTTTTCCCTCATCCACTCTTTCTGGAGCGCAAGGATCCGTTTCCCGGCGCGCACCGCCGCCTCGAGCATCCCGTCCAGCTGCTCCCGCGTGAACGGCTTCCCCTCCGCCGTCCCCTGCACCTCGATCAGGCTCCCGCTTCCCGTCATGACGATGTTCATGTCGACCTCCGCAGCCGAGTCCTCCGCGTAATCGAGGTCCACCAGGACACGTCCGCCGCACATCCCCACGCTAATCGCCACCACCGGTTCCCGGACCGGATTTCCCGGGATCGACCCGCTTCCGGCCAGCCGGGAACAGGCCTGCCACAGGGCGATCCATGCCCCGTTGATCGAGGCGGTGCGGGTCCCGCCGTCCGCCTGGAGGACATCGCAGTCGACGGTGATCGTCCTCTCGCCCAGGGAGGCAAGGTCGACCACAGCCCGAAGCGACCTGCCGATCAGCCGCTGGATCTCCTGCGTGCGGCCCTGGACCCTCCCCGTGCGTCCCTCGCGCGGGCTGCGGGTGTCCGTGGCACGCGGCAGCATCGCATATTCGGCGGTCACCCAGCCTTTCCCCGACCCCCGGAGGAAGGGCGGGACGCGTTCCTCGACGGAAGCCGCGCAGATCACCTTCGTCTCGCCCAGTTCGAACAGCACCGACCCCTCGGCGTGCTTCTGCACCCCCGGCGTCACGCGAATCGGCCGGAGATCTCCCGCCTTCCTCCTGTTTGTGCGCATCCCTTTTCTCCGCCTCTTTCCCGCTCCCCTTACTCCCCGGAGAACGATTCGTCCTGACGACCGGCGCAAGGGCCGGGCGCACACGCCGGCCGGCAAGCCGAAATCGGGGTTTCGTATCCCGGTTCCTTCGATTA
This sequence comes from Candidatus Deferrimicrobiaceae bacterium, assembly GCA_035256765.1. Taxonomy (NCBI): domain Bacteria; phylum Candidatus Deferrimicrobiota; class Candidatus Deferrimicrobia; order Candidatus Deferrimicrobiales; family Candidatus Deferrimicrobiaceae; species Candidatus Deferrimicrobiaceae bacterium. Next base: position 4,211 of record DATEXR010000194.1, read on the forward strand.
TCCGGGAAAAAAACGTTCCGGGAAACCATTATTCGGGGGAAAAACCTACTTTTCTCCCCGCTTTCGCCCAAGAATTTTGACGCTTTTTCCCTTTTTCGTGGGCGCATTTTGGAAACGAACCACTTCTTAGAACCGGAACGGTGATTCCTTGATCGTAGGAGTTCCCAAAGAGACGTTCCCCGGGGAGCGGCGCGTCGCCCTGACGCCGGCCGTCATCCCCCTGCTCGTCAAGAAGGGGATCACGGTCGTGGTGGAATCGGGCGTCGGGGGGACGATCGGGACCGACCCGGCCCCGGGCGAGGAGATCTACGAGGGAAGGGTGAAGTCGGCCTCCCCCGAGGAGGTGGCGATGGTGTTCGACACGGCCCGGCGCGCGGTGATCGTACCCGGATACGGGATGGCCGTCTCGCAGGCGCAGCACGCGGTGCGCGACCTGGCCAACCTTCTCGAGTCGCGGGGGGTCGAGGTGGAGTTCGCCATCCACCCGGTCGCAGGAAGGATGCCGGGCCACATGAACGTCCTCCTCGCGGAGGCGAACATCCCGTACGACAAGCTGAAGGAGATGGACGAGGCCAATTCCGGGTTCGCGCAGACCGACGTCGCCCTCGTGATCGGGGCCAACGACGTGGTGAACCCGCTCGCGCGCACCGACCCGCAAAGCCCCATCGCCGGCATGCCGATCCTCAACGTCGACGAGGCCCGCACCGTGGTGGTGGTGAAACGTTCTCTCAGCCCCGGGTTCGCCGGGATCCCCAACCCGCTGTTCACAGCCGACAACACGCTGATGCTGTTCGGGGACGGCAAGAAGGCGATCGGCGAACTGATCGCGGCGCTCAAGGAGTTCTGATCGGAGAAATCCGGGAAGGAAAAGGATCCCCCTCCCGGGGGCCGCCGATCTTCCCCTCTCCTCCGGGGGAAATTCGAGTTTCACCGCACCGACGTGGTGTACGTGCGCGCCACCGAGGCGTTCGGGAAGCACGGGATCAAGCGACCGCCTCTCGGGTAGGGATTTGCCCTCCCCCCGGCCGTTTTGTATAATGAAAAAAGGCAAGTCCGGCTAGGCAATCCAAGACAAAAAGACGCCAAGGGAAGGAGGAAACCCCATGAATTGGGACCAGATTTCCGGAAACTGGAAACAGTACAAGGGAAAGATCCGGGAAAAATGGGGATTCTTAACCGATGACGAACTGGAGGTGATCGCCGGGAAACGCGACGCGCTCGTGGGAAAGATCGAGGAGAAGTACGGGATGACGAAGGCCCGGGTCGAGGAAGCGCTCGACGAGTTCCTCAAGGGGTTCGACAAGGCCGCCTGATCCGAACCCACGGCACGGGCCGTACCTCGGTCCGGCCCTGCCCAACCTCGTCCGCTTTCCCCTCGGGGGGAAAGCGGATTTTTATTCCTGTCCCCGCTTCTCCGGTGTTTTTCTTGCCATCCGATTCCCCGAGGCGGTATCGTCAACTATCACGCATACCAAACACCCCGGCTTGGGTAGCGGGGACGGGAGGCTGCCATGCGAAAGACAGGGATGGGGGTGGTTTTTCTGACGTGCGCTCTTGCGGGGATCGCCCTGGCCAAGACGGACGGCGCTTCCGTCTACCAACGGTGCACCAGTTGCCACGCGGCCACCGGCAGCGGCATCAGCGGGGTCTTCCCGCCCCTTGCCGGGCACGCCGCCAAGCTGGTCAACGCCGACCGGACCTACCCGGTCCAGGTGATCCTGTTCGGTCTCGAAGGCGAGATCGAGGTCGAAGGGAAAAAGTACAACGGGGCGATGCCCGCCTTCGGGAACCAGCTCAAGGACGACGAGATCGCGGCGGTGCTGAACCACATCCTGGCAAACTGGGGAAACGACAAGATGCTCCTCAAGGGGCACAAGGAATACACCTCCGCAGAGGTCAAGGCCCTGCGGGGGAAAAATCTCACCTCCAAACAGGTTCACGAGGCGCGGAAAAAGCTCAAGCGGAAATAGGGACGGAGTCCCCCCGGGCCGGGGACCGGAAGCCGATCCCCCGGTTGCCGCGCGATACGCTTGCCGAGAGGAGGTCGATCGACATGTACGGAATCACCGCGCAAGTGAGCCTCTACCCGTTGCGGCAGGACGATCTCTCCCCCTCGATCGACGCCGTGGTCGAGGCGTTTGCCCGTCACGGTCTCGAAAGGCAGACCGGGGCGATGAGCACCCTTGTCTGGGGCGACGACGAGAAGGTGTTCCCAGCCCTCGTCGAAGCCTTCCGCGGGGCCGCGGCAAAGGGTCACGCGGTCATGGTGATCACGGTGTCGAACGCCTGTCCCCGGCCGGGCAAGAGTGCTTTCGCGTAGGCATTCGGCTCCCGGGGACCCGGGGCGATGCGGGGGGGTTCCGCAGAGCGGCCTGTGGAGCGAATGGGCGGGGACACTCCTCTCCCGAATCCCGGAGATGAATCAGGAATGTCCCCGGTGAGCGGAACCGGCAGCGAGCGGGCGCAGGTCGCGAGCGTAGCGGATGCGGAAGCCCCCCGCGAGCCGGGGTCCCCGAAAGAGTGCGCGCCATTTCGTGGGGGCCGGAGAGCGCAGCAAGCCGAAGGAGCGGGGGCTTCCGAGGCTGCAGAGCGGGGAGTGCGGATGGCGAAAATCGAGCCCTATGAAAAACACGCCGACGCGTACGACGACTGGTACTCCCGGAACCGGTTCGCCTACGAATCGGAGCTTGAGGCGATCGGGCGCCTGTTGCCGAAAAGGGGAACCGGCGTGGAGATCGGCGTCGGGACGGGAAGGTTCGCCGCGAAATTCGGGATCCCCATCGGCGTCGAACCGTCGATGTCGATGGGGAAAATCGCCCGGGAACGGGGAATCGCGGTGATCCGCGGGGTGGCCGAAGCGCTCCCTTTCCGGGAAGGCCGGTTCGACTTCGTGCTGATGGTCACAACCCTTTGCTTCTTCGACGATGTGGAAGGGGCGATGCGGGAAGCGTATCGGGTTCTTGCGCCCGCCGGGTCGCTTGTGATCGGGTTGATCGACCGGGAGAGCCCCCTAGGGAAGGGGTACGAGGAGCACAAGGGCGAACACCTGTTCTACCGGGATGCTACCTTCCGTTCGGCCCGGGAGGTCGCGGCGTTCCTCAAAAACGCCGGCTTCCGAACCTTCTCCTTTTGCCAGACGATCTTTCGGGACCCGAACGGGATGGACGTCTCGGATCCGGTCCGGGAAGGGCACGGCGAGGGCTGCTTCGTCGTCGTCCGGGCGGACAAGTGATCACCATTTGCTGTGGACGCCGGCCCGATGGTTGGTGGGGCCATGGCCGCTTCCCAACGCAAGTCCGCTCCGGATCGCCTCGGTGATATACTCCTTGGCCCGCTTGACGGCTTCCGGCGGCGAAAGCCCCTTGGCCAGTCCGGCGGCGATGGCGGAGGCGAAGGTGCATCCGGTTCCGTGGGTATTTTTCGATTCCAGCCGGGGTGATTGCAGCAGAAGGAAATCGCTCCCGTCGTAAAGCACATCGATCGCCCGGGATTCGATGTCCAGGTGCCCGCCCTTCACTACCACCCACCGGCACCCGATGTTCTTCAGCTCCCGCGCCGCGTCCTTCATGGCGTCCAGGTCCCCGATCTTTTTCCCCAGCAGCACCTCGGCCTCGAAGATGTTGGGGGTGATGACCGTGGCCAGCGGCAGGAGATCCTCGCGGATCGCCCGGCGGGCCTCTTCGGCCAGCAGGGGATCGCCGCTCTTGGCGATCATGACCGGGTCGACGACCAGATTGGGAATCCGGAACGTGCGGACCGCCTCCGCCACCGTTTTGACGATCGCGGCGTTGGAGAGCATCCCGGTCTTCGCGGCATCGGCGCCGATGTCGGTCATGACGCTTTCGATCTGCTTCCGGACGAATTCCGGGGAGATGTCGAAAATCCCCTGCACGCCCACGGTATTCTGGGCGGTAAGAGCGGTGATCGCGGACATTCCGTGCACGCCGAAGGCCATGAACGTCTTCAGGTCCGCCTGGATGCCCGCGCCTCCCCCGCTGTCGGAGCCGGCGATGGTAAGCGCCCTTTTCATCGTCCCCTCCCCTTCCGCGATTCCCGCTTCCTGGTAAAATGGTCCCAGCCGGTGGGAGTCAACGGAGTTCTTCTCCCCCGGGAATCCACCAGGCGGTAGCCGTCGTCCCGCCCCACGATTTTCCCGATTTCCGTGACCGGAACCCCCGACCTGCCGGCGGCGGATCGCACTTTTGCCGCCGGTACGCGGGGGGGGACGGTGAAGAGCAATTCGTAATCCTCCCCGCTGTGCAGGGCGAGGTCCAGGACCGACTTTCCGGCTTTTTCCGCGATCTCCCCGAGATATCCCGGAAGCGGCAGCCGATCTTCCTCGATTTCCGCTCCCACCCCGCTCCGGGTGCAGATGTGGAACAGGTCGCTGGCCACCCCGTCGCTCAGATCGATCATGGAAGTGGCGATGCCGGAACGCGCAATCCGCCGGCCCAGATCCACCCGGGGTGTCGGCAACAAGTGGCGACGGACGAGCTCCCGGTATTTTCGGGGATAGGCTTTCCCGAACATCGAAAGCACCTGGAAACCCGCGCCGGACGACCCCAGTTTCCCGCTGACGAAGATCCGGTCGCCGGCCCGGGCCCCGTCGCGGGTCAGGACCCGGGAGAGATCGGCTTCCCCGAGCAGGGTGACGTCCACGATCAGGCAGTCCCGGGTCTGCGCCAGGTTCCCCCCCACGATCCGGGCCCGGTGGGGCAGCAATTCATCCCGCATTCCCTCGAACAGCCGGTCGTAGCTTCCCACGGGGAAGGCGGCCGGGAGCCCCAACGAAACCAGTGCATACGTGGGCCTTCCCCCCATGGCGGCGATGTCGCTCAAGTTCACCGCCATGGCGCGGCGCCCCAACTGGTAGGGGGTGATCTGCTCGAACCGGAAATGACGGCCTTCCACCTGGATATCGCATGTCAAAAGCAACGCCCGCCGTCTATCCATCCGGATCACCGCGGTATCGTCGCCGATGTCGACCAGGAGATCCTTGTTCCCGGAAGCGGGAAGAATGTCTCTGATCCTGTCGATCAGGGTGAACTCCCCCATCTCTCCCACGCGTTTGCGGCCTCTGGGAGGAGCCCGTCTCATGCGCCGCCCAGCACGGATTTCAGCTGTCTTGCCGCCTGTGCGATATCGTCCGCCGCGACGATCGCGGAGATCACCGCCACGGCAGTTGCTCCCGCTTCCCGAACCCGCCGGGCATTTTCCGCCTTGATCCCCCCGATCGCAACGATGGGGAGCCGGGAAACCCCGCGGATCCGCGCGATCTGTTCCAGGCCCTGGGGCTCTCCGGCATCCGACTTGGTCCCCCGGGCCTCGAACACCGGGCCCACCCCGAGATAATCCGCGCCGTCCTTTTCCGCCAGGAGAGCTTCCTCTCCCGTCTCCGCCGTGACCCCCAGGATCTTGCCCGGTCCCAGGATCCTGCGCACCACGGAGGCGGGCAGGTCGCTCTGGCCGACATGGACCCCGTCGGCGTCGACGGCCAGTGCGATATCGAGGCGGTCGTTCACGATCAAAGGGACCCTCGCATTGCGGGTAAGCTTCCGCAGAGCGAGCGCGACCTGGTAAAGCGCTCCGCCGGAGGCGGTTTTGTCGCGCAGCTGGATGACATCGGCCCCGCCCCGGATCGCCGCTTCCGCCACCTCGAGGTGGGACCGCCCGCGGGAAAGCTGCGCGTCCGTGATGAGATAGAGCCGCCAACGGTCGATCGAGATCCTGTCGGTCATCGCGGGAACCTCCCCGGCTTAGGAAGAGATCTCGGCGGGCCATTCCTCTTTTTTCCAGCTCATGTCGAAAAACAGGTATTCGAACCGGGTGCTCGATTCGTAAAGCTCATACCAGCCGGTTTTCCGCCGCGCGGAGGAATCGCTTGCCTGTTCGTCCATTTTTTCGATGAGCCCGTCGGCAAAAACACGAAACTCCCGGGAGGAATAGGTCCGGATCCAATCCCGGTAATGGGGGATGTCCGGGAGCCCCTGCGATGCGAGCCTCTGCGCGATCTCCACGTAGCCGCAGGCACAGGGGATCAAGACCGCCAGGATGTCGGACAGGTCGCCTTCGTAGCAGGTCCGCACCAGCAAACCGGTATAGGCGGATGTGATCATCGCCTTGCGGGTCCTGGCAAGCTCTTCCGCCGGGATTCCGAAATCGGCGCAGATTTTCCGATGGAGCTCCATTTCCGTGTTCAACGTGGCATGGAGGAGTGTGGCGAAGGTCCCCATCTCCTCGAGAACCCGGGATTTCGCGCTGGCCAGCGCAAACACCCGGCTGAAATCGATCAGATACGCGTAATCCTGTTTCAGGTAGAATTCGAACCGGTCCCGGGAGAGGCTGCCGTCCCCGATCCCTCGGACGAAAGGGTGCTCGAAAATCGCCCGCCACAGGGGGTCGGCCCTTTGCCGCATTTCCCGGGAAAAGGAGGCGTTCGCCATGGATCTCTTCTCCTATCTGCCCTGGGATGCCGCTTTGCCGAAGGCGGCCCAGAAAGGGTCCACTTTGGGATGAACCAGTTCCCGGGACTTCCCGTGTTCGAAACATCGCAACCCCTGCCGCGAATCCACGACCTCCCCCACCATGCTGACGAGGATTCCCTTGTCGCCCAGCCGCCGGACCACTTCCTGCGCCTTGTGCGGCCGGCAGGTGAGAATCAGGGTCCCCTCGCTGATCGACGTGTAGGGGTCGATGTCGAACAGGTCGCACACCTTCCGCACCGGGTCCTGCACGATGATCTTCTCCTTGTCGATCGTCATGCCGACTCCCGACGCCTGGGCGACCTCGAACAGGCCGCCCCATACGCCGCACTCGGTCGCATCGTGCATGGAGGTGACGCCGTTTTCCCGCACCCCGACCTCCACGGCGGTGAGGGCATCCTCCACGACCGACATCTGCCAGAAGATCTCCTCGGCTTCCCGGGCCACCTTCTCCCCGTATCGTTCCGCCACCCGTTGGGGGAAGGTGACGGCGAACAGGCCGGCGGCTTCGATGGCCGCCCCCTTGGTGATGAGGACGGTATCCCCCGGCCGCGCCATCGTTGGGGTCACGTATCGGTCTTTGGGCCCGATGCCGATCACGGTGGCCCCGCCGATCATGGGATATTCGCACCCTTCGTAGCGGCCGGTGTGCCCGGTGATGATCGCCATGCCGATCTTGTCGCACTCCCGATGGACCACCGCCCATAGCGCCTCGAAGTCCTCCCGGGTCATCGACAGGGGGAGATTCAGGTCCATGGTGATGTAGGCCGGCCGGATCCCGGAGGTGGCCGCATCGGAAGCGAGGATGTGGACGGCGAACCAGGCGGAACGTTCCCATCCGTAGGGGGGGACGACGAAGATCGGATCGGTCGTGGTCACCATCACCTTTCCGTTGCCCAGATCGACGATCCCCACATCCACCCCATGCTGGGGACCCACCAGGATTTCCGGACGCTTCCGGCCCAGTCGGGGGAGGATGACCTCATCGAAGATTTCCGAGGATACCTTGCCGATGGCGGGCATCTGCGCTTTCACGTCATCCTCCTGTCGAACCGTCAGAAAAGGGGAACCGGAAGACATGTCCCGTCGCCGCCATGAGCCGCGGGGCAGGATCGGAATCCGGAAGGCGTGGTTTCATTATCCCGTTCCGGCGTCCGGATGGCAAGAAGCGGAAGCCAGAAGCGGAAGCCATCCGGGCGACGTTGATGGTATAGTGACCCGCATGAAGGCGCTCCTTTTGGAGAACATCCACCCGGGGGCAATCCCGGTATTTGCGGCTGCGGGGTTCGAGGTGGAGGCGGTCCCCCAAAATCCCGGGAAAAAAGCGCTCGCCCAGATGATCGGGGACGTGTCCGTCCTCGGGATCCGATCGAAGACCCGGATCGGACCCGACATCCTTGCGCGGGCCCCGCGCCTGTCGGCGATCGGTGCATTCTGCATCGGGACGGAGCAGATCGATTCCTCCGCGTGCAGCACGAAGGGGATTGCGGTCTTCAATGCCCCCTACAGCAATACCCGAAGCGTCGTCGAGATGGCCCTGGGCGAAATGATCATGCTCCTGCGGGGGATTTTCGAGAGCAGCAGCAGGCTCCACGGAGGCAGCTGGACGAAGACCGCCGAGGGGCTTCACGAAATCCGGGGGAAACGGCTGGGGATCATCGGATACGGGAATATCGGCTCCCAGCTGTCCACCCTCGCCGAGTCCCTCGGGATGAAGGTCGGTTACTACGACATCGAGGAGAAACTCTCCCTGGGGAACGCCCGAAAGTACCCCCTCAAGGAGCTCCTGGCGCGCTCCGACATCATCAGCGTCCACATCGACGGGCGGGAGTCCAACAGGAATTTCATCGGGGAGAAGGAATTCGCGGCGATGAAGGATGGGCTGATCTTCCTGAACCTGAGCCGGGGGTTCGTGGTGGACGTGGAGGCACTCGCCCGTCACATCCGGAAAGGCAGGATCAAGGGAGCCGCCGTGGACGTTTACCCCGTGGAGCCGGAAAGCAGCAAGGACCCTTTCTCCTCCGTTCTCCAGGGTTTGCCCAACACGATCCTGACGCCGCACGTCGGCGGCTCCACGGAAGAGGCCCAGGCGGGTATCGGCGCCTTCGTCGCGGAGCGCATCGTGTCGTACTTCGCCACCGGTAGCACCGTCTCGAGCGTCAACTTCCCCGTCTACCACCCGATGGGGAAGACCTACCTCCACCGGTTCGCGCACATCCATGAAAACATCCCGGGGATGCTCGCCCAGATCAACGATATGTTCGCACGACGAAACGTCAACATCGCCGGGCAACACCTGGAGACCCGGGGGGCCATCGCCTATGCGATCATCGACGTGGACGGCCCGTGCAACACGGGGATCCTTTCGGACCTCGAGGCGATCCCCGGCACGATCCGGGCGCGCCTCGTCTACTGACCGGGAAAGGAGCGACAGATGGCGATCCGCCCCAAGAGCTACAAGTACATGACATCCGTCCTGTGGAAGGGCGAGAAGAAGGGCACCCTGTCCGTGGCCGGGAAGCCGGCCGTCGAGGTGGCGACCCCCCCCGAGTTCAAGGGGCACGAGGGGATCTGGTCGCCCGAGGACCTCTACGTCGCCGCCGTGAACTCCTGCATCATGACGACCTTCCTGGCCTTCGCCGGACGCGCGGGCCTGGCCTTCGAGGGATACGAAAGCGAGGCGGAGGGGTTGCTCGAGTTCGTGGATGAACGGCTCGTCTTCACGAAGATCATCGTCCGCCCCCGGGTCACGCTGCGGCCCGGAGCGGACCGCAAACCGGCGGAGGAGATCCTCCACAAGGCGGAGAAAAACTGCCTCGTCTCGAACTCCCTCCGGACGGAGGTGATTCTGGAGCCGACGTTCGGGTAAGGCCCTCTTATTTCCCCTGGATCTCCTTCGAAGCCGGCGTCGAGCCGCCCGATACGCCAAGCCTGCCGCCGGTTCCCAGGCCTCCTTTTACCGTCTGCGCCTTGTAATTGCGCGTCGCCTGGACCAATTTGTTATACGAATCCATGAACGCAGCGATCAGGATCTTTCCTTCCGGCGTATTGGAATACCCTCCGGCGCCTCCGAACATGCCGCCGCCGACAGCACCGCCAAAGAGGCTGAAATCAAAGTTCTTCGCACTTCCCTCCGAGGCCGCCAGCTGAACTCCCGAGCGGTTGTCGATCAACAACAGCGTGGTGGATGCCTCGTTGGCCTTGAGGCCGCCCGCCACCATGCCCGCTACCCTGCCGACGCCGCCGAATAAACCACCCAGGGCTCCTCCCACGCCGGAGGTCCCCTTCTGGCTGAAGGTGATGTTCGGGCTCATCGTATAGTCGGCCGCGACCATCTGCCCTTTTTGGAATTGACTGCCTTCCCGCGTCTCTCCCGACTCGGTCAGCGAGCGCTCCTGCATCATGTTCTGCATGGCGCGTCCGCGCTCGACCACGACAAAGCAGTTCGATTGTTGAATCATGATTCGTAAAACAGGGATGGTCGAACCTAATTTGTATTGGGAAAGTTGGTGATACCATTGGGCCGTCTGGTCTTCCACGACGGCCATGGTGCCCAGCGTTTCATCGCATTTTTCCAGCTGGCTGCTCACGCCTTGCGCTTCCGAACCTCCCGCCGAGCCGGTTGCTACCGACCCGCCTCCCCCCAGCTTGGGTGTCGACCCTGCATAACCAGGCAAGATCAAGGCGGCGGAACCGATCACCATGGCGCACCAGATCGCGAAACTCCCCAGCCAAGGAACAGGATGCCCATCTCTTCTCATGTTTCCCTCCCGGGAAAACCGTAGTCGACATACCGCCCCTTTTAGACGCTTCGGGCGACGTCCCGGTTCAGTATAGCCATAAAGATTTCGGCAATCCACTTCGATCCGGGCGGCGAGCCGGAGCATCCCATGACCGGGTACGAAAGGGTGCTATTTCTGGTCCCGGGGAGAACCCTGACGGGTGCCAGGGAAAAGCGGGGCGACCGCGCCGCAATTTGCCAAATGCGCACGGTGGCGATAGTAATATTATCAAGGCTTTTCTCCGCATTAAAACCGCAGATACCTCAAGGAGATGGCCGAGGCGGCGTCGTGACGGAACGTACCCGCAGGGAGAGGAAATCGCGATGGAGAAACTCGCCGCCCCCGGGAAAGAGGCGGCAAAGGGCGCGGAAGAGGCGGTCAAGAAGATTTTCGGGAAATAGCGGCTTTCCGCTGCGCTCTCCGGTCCGCCTTCTCCCCTCCCTTCTGCATCGGATGTGGTATCTTCCTTGGATTATGGGAGTTGCCGGTCGGCAAACGGAGAGGGTCGCTTCCGGCCTCGACGTTCTTGTGGAAAAACGCTACGCCCCCCTGCGTGGGCTCGCGGTAGGGCTCATTTGCAACCCCACGGCGGTGGACCGGCGGCTGCGTCATGCCGCGGACCTGCTCCAGGAAGTGCGGGGCGTCCGGCTCGCCGCCCTCTTCGGCCCGGAACACGGCGTCCGCGGCGACATCCCGTACATGGCCGCCGTGGGAGACGAACGCGACCGGCGGACCGGGGTTCCGGTTCACTCCCTGTACGGAACCAATCCTGCGTCGCTTCGGCCCGATCCCGCGAAATTGCGCGGACTCGACGCGCTGGTCTTCGACATCCAGGACGTCGGGGCGCGCTACTACACGTACCAGGCCACCATGCTCTTCTGCATGGAGGCGGCGGCCCGCGCGAAGCTCCCCTTCTTCGTCCTCGACCGGCCGAACCCGATCGGAGGGCGTGCCGTGGAAGGACCGGCGCTTACGCCCGGATTCGAGAGCTTCTGCGGCGTGCACGACGTGGCGGTCCGCCACGGCATGACCGTCGGCGAGCTGGCCGGGCTGTACCGGGAGGAGCGGCGGCTCGACCTTTCGCTCACGGTGATTCCCTGCCGCGGCTGGCGGAGGGGGATGCACCAACGTGACACGGGGCTTCCGTGGGTCTTCCCCTCGCCCAACATGCCGACGCCGGAGACGGCGCTCGTCTACCCCGGAATGTGCCTCCTCGAGGGCACGAACGTAAGCGAGGGGCGCGGCACCACGCGGCCGTTCGTGCTGTTCGGGGCGCCGTGGCTCGACGGCGGCCGGCTGGCTCAAGCGCTTGCGGCCGATCGGCTGCCGGGGGTCCGGTTCCGGCCGGCAAGCTTCGTGCCGACCTGGGACAAGCATGCCGGGGCGCGCTGCCACGGCGTCGAGGTCGTCGTCGTCGACCGCGAGGCGTTTCGTCCTTTCCGGACCGGCGTGGCCTGTGTCGCTGCGGCCCGCGCCCAGGATCCCAGGCGTTTCCGATGGCGGACCAAGACCTACGAGTTCGTGGAGGATGTTCCCGCCTTCGACCTTCTGTGCGGCTCGGCCCGAGAACGGGAGGCGCTAGGGCGCGGCCGGGGGTGGCGCGACCTCGCGCCGGCGTGGGCCCGCGAGGAGCGGGCATTCGCAAAGCGGCGCGCCCGGCACCTTCGATACGACCCGTGACGGGCGGCGTCTGACGGCCCTGGACAACGAGACATCCGATGAACCCCCGGAGCTTTTCCCTGTTCCCTTTCCCGGGAGAGGGAAACGGGCCCGCCTGGAAGATCACGGGAACGATCGGGCGGCGTGTGAATACCCTGTCTCTTGGCTACACGCTCCTCGGCAATCTGTCACAAATCTCGATTCCCGCGCCGGGAGAGCCGCCGCGAAGGAGGAACCGCCTCTGGGAAGATACCTGCCTGGAGCTCTTTCTCGGGGAAGAGGGATCCGAACGCTATTGGGAATTCAATCTCTCGCCGGCCGGGCACTGGAATGTGTACCGGTTCGCGTCCTGCAGGAAGGAGATGCGGGAGGAGCCGGCTTTCTCGTCGCTCCCTTTCCGCCTTCGGACGGAACCGGAGGCCTTGAGGCTTTCCCTGGACGTGGGACTGGGGAAGATCATCCCGGCAGGCAGAACCATCGAGATCGCCGTCGGCGCCGTCGTCAGGACGGTTACGGGCAAAACAAGCCACTGGGCGCTGGTCCATCCCGGCCCCCGGCCGGACTTTCACCGGAGAGACGGGTTTGCATTGAGCATCCCCGCGGAGTGAGAGCGTATCCGGGGTCGAATCTTCCCGCAGGGCTTGCGGCGGGATGGGCATCGCCGTGTTCCTGCCGCCCAATGACCTTTGCGCAGCGTGCCGTCGTCGGGCGTGCTCGATACGAGGGCACGGGCCACCCCGGCACGATCCAGGATCGTGATCGCCGCTTCCGGCGGCAGGACCTCCCAGGCTTCCCGGTTGTAATGGACGTGAGCGTCGAAGAGGGGAAGATCGGATTCGGCCCGGGTGGCGCCGGGAAATAACCAGACGGTAAAGAGTACCGTCAGCGGAACGAGAAGGCGGGCGCCTGTCTTTCGGGCTCCGACGCGACTCCGCAGTCCTGTCGACATACCGGCCTCCCCATCCACGGGGGGGATGAAGAATCCAACGTTCAACGATCTGATTCGTGTCGGCCCCGACATGATTCGTGCCCTTGCAGCAATCGGAAGACTTGCACCATAATTTGGTTAGAGATTCACCCATAATTTGGTGGAACGTGTGAATGGTGAACCGGATCGGCTTGGATCGCACGGCAGGACGCCCGGGCTTCCCCCGCGCTTGGCTGCTATTGACGGCTACCTTCCTGTGCGCCGTTTTACGCTCCGCGCCGGCAGGAATGCCGGAACCTCCGACCGCCGCCGCTGCCCAGGGGCTGGAAGCAAGCACGCACGAACTCGTCAATGACCATCGCCGGGCCATGGGGCTTTCCCCGCTTGCCTACAACGCCCGGATCGCAGCGGTCGCCCGCCGGCACAGCGAGGACATGGCGGCAGGACGGGTCCCGGCAGGCCACGAGCGCTTCGAATCGAGGAAGCGCGATATCACGAACATGATCCCGTGGAGCAGCATGGCCGAGAATGTCGGCATCAACGACTACCCGCCCTCCGAAACCGTGCGGGCCGCGCTGTCCGGGTGGCTGGGCAGCCGGGGACACCGGGAAAACATCGAGGGCCGTTACGACCTCACGGGAGTGGGAATCGCCCGCGACGTCCGGGGCCGCTACTACTACACGCAGATCTTCGTGAGGAGGAAGACATAGGGAGCTTTGCGGTCCAGCCGCAGGTGCGGGCCACTACCGAGAGTTCGGTGATAACGCCCACGACCCGCATTCTCTCCCCACGACATCGCCTTCGACCCCCGGGTCCTCAGGGAAGGCTTCCCGCTTGAGCGCCATGCCTCTGTGGGCGTTGGAATAGGCTGCGTAATAGTAAGCCAGCGGAACGGCACCTTCGTCCGGAGGGGATGACGCGGCGATTCCGGGAACGATTCCCGGCGAGCCGGCGTCTAATCTTCGGGAGGAAGGAGGATCGTCATGAACGAGCGGGTCGGGAAAAGGGGAACGGGAACGGGATACCGCGAGGGGATCGTCGGGACGTTTCTCGTCGCCCTGATGTTTTTCACCTTCGTCTTCCTCTGAATCACCGAGGAGGCGTGGCCGGCCGTGCCGCCGGCCCCCGAGGGGGTATCGGTGCATTCTTCCGTGCCGGGGACGACGGGACCGGACCCCGGTCCCTCCGGGATCCGGTTTGACGAAGGGGGCGCGTGGACCTTTTGACCCGGGGAATGTCGCGGGGAGAGCCCCTGATGGATGATCGGTCTCAAACCGGATCGATACGACAACCTTCCGGCTGGGCCCGCAGAGGCATAGCAGCGGGTCCGCCTCGAAAGACGTGCCGGATCAGAAGCGCTTAAGGAACGGCGTCTTTGACGGATCCAGTCGCTCTTGTCAGGCGGCTCCGCCTCGGATCCGCCTCCGGGGGAGACCTCCAGGGCCGGGTCACACAAGAAGTACGCTTCGCGCCGACGTGCGATTCCGCGGTGGGCGTTGGAATAGGCCCCGTAGCAATGAACTGGTATTCCAAACGGAATTGAGGCCGGAGGGCGGCCCTCCGCGGGCCGCCCCCGGGATCGTCATTTCGCCGCGGTCTTCTCCATTGCGTCGGAGATCAGCTTGATCCCCTTGCGGGACTCTTCCACGGAACGGGTCAGCGACTCGCGCGCAAGCGAAGGGTTGTGGAAGCCGTCGGAATTTTCCGCCGTCCACCACTCCCACAGGACGTGGCTTTTCTGGTGCTGCTCCTGCGCCTCCTTGATCACCTCGGCGGGAAGCCCCGCCTTCCTTCCCTCCACGATCTTGTCGATGAGGGCGGCGAGCCAGAATTCCGCCTTGCGCATCTTCCCCTTGGTGAAGTTGCGGACGGAGTCGATCTCGTACGCCGCCCGGGCCTCCGTCAGGTTCGGGTGGCACTTCGACGTAAGGCACGTCTGCTTCAGGTAGTTCCGGGGGCTGGTCTGCCAGTGGGAGGTGTACACCTTCCCCTTGGCGTTCCTCACCTTCGGCATGTGGCAGGCGTTGCAGCTTGCCCCCGCCTTGTCGTGCACCGAGTTCCAGAACGTTTCCGCCTCCGGGTGCTGCGCTTTCCACAGCAGGCCGCCGGTGAGGCCGTGCTTGAAGTCGCGGAAACCCAGTTCGTTGTAATGGTCGTAGATCGCGAGGACGTTCTTGAACGGGAAGTGGTTCGTCCGCTGATCGGTCGCCTTGATCGAGTATTCGCCCGTCTTGGAGTCGAACCCCGGGTTGCAGTTGTACTCCACGTGGCACTGCCCGCACTGGAGCTTCGCGTCGTATTTTTCCAGCAGGGCGATCTTGCGGAAACCCCCGCGGAACTCCTTCACGTCGATCTTCGTGGCCTTGGGATCCTTGTGCCAGAGCGTGTCCTTCTCGGGACGGGTCAGGGCCTGGATCAGTCCGTCGCGCACGATCCGAGGCTTCGCGGCGTGGGGGTCGTGACACAGGAAGCAGTTCATCGCGTTGTTCAGGTCCCGGACGAACTCCACCACATTGGAGGTCCGGTCCCATTTCGCCTTCGGGTCCTTGTCGCCCATGTACTTCCATTGGAGGATCGTGTCCTGCGTCTTGCACTGCATGCAGGTGGGGTTGGCCGCGGCGGCGGATTCGGGGAGAAACGCCTTGTGCTCCTTGGTATCGGGATACTGGTCCACGAGGACGTCCCACGCCTTCACGGGGCCCGGCATGGATACGTACCCCCAGCCGTCCTTCGCCTGGAACCGGCCGCCGTACGCGCGGTCCACGATGAGGTGGTCGACGA
>DATEXR010000195.1 GCA_035256765.1 Candidatus Deferrimicrobiaceae bacterium
CGTCGAGCGGGGGAAGGGGTGAACCGTGCGTGAGACGGTGAAAACGGAAAAGGCCCCCGCAGCCATCGGGCCTTATTCCCAGGGGATCCGCTCGGGCGGGTTCCTGTTCTGCTCCGGCCAGATTCCGCTCGACCCCGCCACCGGGAAGATGGTCGAAGGGGGGATCAAGGTACAGACGGAACGGGTGCTGCAAAACCTTGAGGCGGTCCTTGCGTCGGGCGGCGCCTCCCTGCGGTCGGTCGTCAAGACGACCGTCTATCTTGTCGATCTGGCGGATTTCCCGGCGATGAACGGAGTGTACGGGACGTTTTTCCCGGAGAACCCGCCCGCCCGCGCCACCGTTCAGGTTGCCAAACTTCCTGCGGGGGCTTTGGTGGAGATCGACGCGATCGCGTCGCTCGAATGAGTCAGAGGGCTTTCGATACCCGCCCGGACTTGATGCACTGCGTGCAGGCGTGGATGTGCCGGACGGTACCGTTGGTGACCGTCTTCACCCGCTGCACGTTGGGCTTCCAGACCTTCCTGCTCCGGTTGTTGGCGTGGGAAACGCTGTTCCCGAAATTGGGGCCTTTGCCGCAGATTGCGCACTTTGCCATGGATTCCTCCGCGATAAAAACCTTATATAAATACCACGTATGATGGGACGAAAGCAAGATCAAATTCCCCTGGGGCCCCGCCGGAAGAGGGGATGGGTGCGAGCCGCCGTGCCGGGTCTCGTCCTTCTTCTGGCCGCCGGCGGTGCGATTCCCTACCTTCTCGCCCGGGGTCTGCCGGCGCCGTCGGCCCAGGGGGTCGACGCCATCCTGGTGCTGACGGGGGGGGAGAACCGGATCGCAGAAGGGTTCCGCGCCTGGAAAGAGGGGATGGGGAAGGAGCTTTTCATCCTCGGAGCGGGAAGGAACGCAAAAATCGCGAACATTCTCCCCGCGGGGACGGAGATTTCCCACAACGACCTCCCGCGCATCCACGTCGAGGGGTGGTCGGCGAACACCCTGGAAAACGCCTTTTCGGCTAAAACCGCGGTGACCTCGCAGGCGTTCCGGAACGTGATCCTCGTCACCTCCGACTACCATGTCGCGCGGGCGCACCTGGCTCTCCGGGCGGTTCTGCCCCCCACCGTCTCGATCGCGGTCCTTCCGGTCCGGTCGGACTGGGGGAAAAAGGGCGCCTGGTACCGGTTGTCGCGCCTCTTTCTCGTCGAGGGGTGGAAGTACTGGGGGTACCGCCTCCTCCTCCGGTGGGAATGAGGGCGGGGTGCCCAAGAACAGGGGCGTCTAAGAACTCTTCCATCCCCTGCGGCGGACGCCGCATTTGGGCGCTCCGTTACGAGAGCGCCGAGAACGGCTTCGCCTCCGGGGTCCCCGCTCGCGGTCAGCTCCCGGCTCCCCGGCTGCGTCCAGCGAACGTGCCCATTGGTCCTCTCCCCGGCCATTCCCCTTCCTATGTGGTATGCAAGCCTTTTACCCTATAAACGGCGGGGCCTCCGCCGGTTCCGCCGGGGCTTCCCGCTCGGGGGATCCCCTGCGGCGTGCGCCGCATATGCGCCCATTGCAAGGGTGCCGGCAACCGGGGGCCCTAGGCGATGCGGGGGGGTCGACGAGGCGGGGGGACACTCCTGGAGGTTGTCGGTAGTGCGGTTGGAGGAGTGTCCCGCTGAAGGATACGGATCGCGTCGAGCGGAACCGGCAGCGAGCGGGCGCAGGTCGCGAGCGTAGCCGAGGGGACCCCTCCGCGAGCCAGGGGCCCCGGTCGTTCGGTTCCACGTATCCGGCGCACAACC
>DATEXR010000196.1 GCA_035256765.1 Candidatus Deferrimicrobiaceae bacterium
GAACTTGCTCGTGTCGAGGCTAAACCCTTGTTCCGGTTCCAAGTATCACCTCCACGAATCCCCAGGAGAAGTCCCTGGGCCTCCTTATCGCCAGGATCGCCCAGCGCTGGCCGTCGACCTCGACCAGGTCGGCCAGGTTCACGTCCCTGTCCTGGGCCATTATCGTGAGCTCGCTCTTGGCCTCCTCGCCCGTGAGCGTCAGGATCCTCCTCATCTTGTAGACCTTCCGCGCGGGGACCTCGGTGACGGTCTCGCCGACGGTCTTCATCCACTTGTCCCTCTGCGGGCGGACGAACTTCACCGTGTCGACCAGGTAGGCGTTTATCACGCGAGGGCCTCCTCGCCCCTGGCTCCGATCGCCTCGCGGCTCGTGGCCAGGATGCTGTGTCCGCAGTTGGGGTGGAGAGGCGGCTCATTGCCGCTGAGCGGCGGATATATCGGGTCCTTCCCGCTCAGGCTGAAGACCCTCCCCTCGTGCGGCCGGCAGAGCTCGCAGGCGTTCGCGTGCCGGGACCACTCCACGAGGTCGCACTCGTAGCGCGCGCAGGTGTCCCTCGCGGCCGCCGTCTGGGCCTTCCGGAACTCCGTCCGGACGACCATCTTGGCGTACTTGGCGATGTCGTAGTTCCGGCCGTTTATGACTATGAAGTCCCCGGCCTCAACGAGCTTGTAGATTTTTTCCATCAGCATCGAGGTCAGGCGCCGGCGGCTCCAGCTCGAGGCGACGGCGACGGCCGCGGCCTCCCCGACCTCGGCGATGTAGAGGTCCCGCTCGACGTCGTCGAACTCCTGGATCCTCGAGGCCGCCCCGGCCGCGATCCGGAAGGCGGCGAGGAAGTTGTCGACCGAGCGCCTGATCGTCGCGTTCGCCTCGAGGAGGTACTGCCTGAGCCTCGCCAGGGACTCGGAGAGCCCCGGGCTCCCCTTCCTGGCCTCCTCGAAGCCCAGGATCTCTGCCCGGACCGCGGTCGCGGCGACCCGGCCGCGGTAGGCCGACCGGACGGCGCGCGCGCCCTCGCGAACGACCGCGGCGTTGAGCGCCGAGACTATCGCGTCCACTTTCTTCCTCGTCTCCTGTGCCATGGACTCGTTATAGGACGAGATGGCCATCCTTGTCAATTCCCCCAGCACCCTTTTTTTAGCCGCGGCGTAAAGGCCGACGATCCTCGCCTCCCCCGCGCTCAGCTTCTCCCCGGGCATCAGAAGTCGTGGACCTTCTCGTCCGCGTCCTCTTCCTCGTCGCGCTCGACGTTCGCCACGTGCAGCGGGCCGCCGGTCTTGAACTGGGCGAGGAGCGTGTCGACGAACGGCGGCACCGGGATCCTGTCGAGCCAGCCTGGGTCGTAGTCCTCCCCGACCACCCCGGATTTCACGACGCCCTGGGCCTGGATCCCCTTCCGCCTGTCCTCGTCGGCGAGGTGCTGGGCGAGGTAGTAGGCCATCTCGCACTGCGCCTTCCGGAGGACGATCCTCTGGGCCGCGCTCGCCGCGGCGTACGTCGCCGGCAGCAGCCCGTAGTGAGGGTCGTAGTAGAGCCGGTTGAAGGCGTTGAGCAGAGCCTTCTCCGCGTACGTCCCTGTCGAGTCCAGCGCGAAGAGCGCGTCCCAGGCGGAGGTCTCGAGCCTCTCGTCCTCGAAATAGCCCTCCGCGTCCGCCAAGTCAAATACCCATCCTATCGCCATTTCATTTCCCTCCCGGGACATCGTAGACGGCCCTGACGCGCCGGACCCTGTGCCGGTAGCGGAGGAGCCTCTCCCCGCCCACCGCGCGGTCGATGTCCTCCTCGGTCATCCTCCCGCGGAGCGGCGGGACGATCAGTTCGACGAAGACCCGCTCGCGCGCCATGCGCCTGAGCCGCCGCAGCTTGTCCCCGAGCCCGGCGTAGTCCTGGTCGCCCTGGTGGTGGACGGAGAGATATAGCACGATATCATAAACCGCGCTCTCGTCATAGCCGGCCCCGAACTCGACATCCTGCATCTCGATCCGGTCGTTTATCATGCGGGCGACCTTGAGCACGTTCGGGTTGCGGTCCTGGCCGGCGACGAGCGCGCCGGCACGCGAGGCCCTGAAGGCGTGGTAGCCGAAGTTCGTCCCGATGTCCAGCACCGTCTTCCCGGCGAAGCTCGTCCGCGCGGCGATCGCGTCCCAGACGAGCTCCGAGTTCGCGGCGTGGGTTCCGGGCGGGAGCCAGGAGAAGCCCTGGAAGAAGTGCGTCCTGGAGGCCCAGTCCCTGATCCTGCGGTCGCTCATCCTATGCAGCACCTCGAGCTTGAAGGGCCGGCATCCCGGCCCGACTGCCTCCGGAAGCGGCGCCTTCGAGAAGACCTGGACGCGGGAGGGTTCGGCGGAGCTGGCCCCGGCCCAGGCGTAGGACGCGTCGGCCATGCGGATGAGCCAGAAGTCGACGCCGGCGGCCGCGTTCCGGAAGGCCGGCCGGAGGTCCGCGAAGCGGATCGAGCTCTCGAGGTCGAAATAGACGTACATCCGGCGGTTGAACGTCTGCGCCCAGAAGGAGAAGTCGAACCCCGCGGACTCGGTCCCGTCCCGGAAGCGGGCGCCCCGGTCGCAGTTGGCCTGGGTCATGGCCGCGGCCTCCTGCAGAAGAGGTTGCAGTGGTTCGCCTTGGCGACCGAGTATCTCGCCGCGAGCGACGCCTCGGTCGCCGGCCTCGGCTCCTTCCCCTGGCGGTTGACCTCGAAGGCCTCGAACCCCGCCTCCCTGATCGTTCGCATGAGCTCGGGGCCGGACGACCCAGCCTGCGCGAGGCCCTTCGGGTAGTACTCGACGACCATCCTGAGGCCGCGGTTTTCGAGGATCCTGCCGGCCCCGGAGAGGACCATGGACTCCGCGCCCTGCGTGTCGACCTTCATGAAGCTGACGTCGGCGCAGTGCTCGCCGAAGAACTCGTCGAGCCTCCAGGCCTTGACCTCTATCTGGACCCGCGGCTCCCCGGTCCGGAAGATCGCGTTGTCCGCCGCGTTCCTCCCGGAGAGGTGGAGCGTCGTGCTCCCCGTCCTCGCCGAGGCCGCCGCCAGGACCGCCCCGCAGTTCCAGGCGGAGTTGAGCTCGAGGTTCGACTTCATGACCTTGAAGTGAGAGGGGAGCGGCTCGAAGGCCCAGACGCGGCCCCCCGGCCCGACTGCCCGGGCCAGGCTGAGCGTGTGGTAGCCGATCATCGCGCCGACGTCGACGGCCGTCTCGCCGGGCCGGACCTCGGCGACGATTATCTCCGTGACCTCCTTCTCGTAGTAGTACCTGCCCCGCAGGCGGAGGGCGTCGCCCTCGTCCGTCACGACGTCGAAGCCGAAGCGGGTGTGGACCGGTTGTGCGTTCACCTTCCCCTCTTGCAGACCATGTACAAGAACTGTCCCCATGTCTCCAGGGAGACGGTCCCCGGAGCCGTAGGCCTCTCGAAGAGCGCGCGGAGCGATTTCTCGGTGTAGACGCGCAGGTGGCCCGGATCGGAGACCTTCGCCCAGGGGGTCGTGACGACGAGCGTGCCGGCCGTTATCCGGAGGAGGACCCCGGCCAGGGCCGCGTCATCCGTGGTGTGTTCCAGCACCTCGCTGCAGATGACGCCGTCGAAAGGCTCGAACATCTCGAGGTGCCTGGCCGACAGCATGTAATAGAAGCTCAGGCCGGGGAAGCGGCCCTTGGCCCGGGCGATCGCCGTCTTCGAGAAGTCGGCGCCGGACCAGGAGACCTCCGGCCGGAACCGCCTCATTATCTCCGTCGAGTGGCCGCAGGCGCAGCCCACGTCGAGGACCCGGCCGGCCGCCGGCATGAGCTCGGCGCACCTCCTGAGCCTCTCCTGGTGCCTGGGCCAGGCGAGGTGCGTCCAGACCCTCTTCGGGATCCAGTGTTTCGTGATGTATGTCTCTGCGTCCATCAGTAGATCCTCCCCTCCGGGGCGTAGGTCCGGAGATAGTGCTCCCGGTAGAAGGCCTCCCGCTGGGCCCGGAGCCGCGGCGTGTGATACATCGCCTCCCGGTCGGAGGCCGTCGGGAGATTCCTGTAACGGACGGTCGGGGCGACGTGCTTCGGGGCGTCCGGGTGGATCCTCATCTCCCACCAGAGGTCGTCGCAGTTCCGGGGGCAGCCGCGGACGTCGAACCCGAAAAGGTCGCGCGAGGCGAGGTAGATGCAGCCGACGAAGCC